>JAFTBT010000003.1 GCA_017455085.1 Synergistaceae bacterium | reverse complement strand
TTCATGAATAGCTGTTGTGAGTGTGTTGCTGTTTTGTGATGCATGACTTCATGAATAGCTGTTGTGAGTATGTTGCTGTTGTGTGATGCATGACTTCATGAATAGCTGTTGTGAGTATGTTGCTGTTGTGTGATGCATGACTTCATGAATAGCTGTTGTGAGTGTGTTGCTGTGTGATGCATGACTTCATGAATAGCTGTTGTGAGTGTGTTGCTGTTGTGTGATGCATGACTTCATGAATAGCTGTTGTGAGTATGTTGCTGTGTGATGCATGACTTCACGAACGGCGATCATAATATAGGAGATAAGAGCCTGCCTGCTTTTTCTTTGAGCCTCTGAATCCACGGGCGAGCTTTTCTGTTCTCCGGAGTCTCTTCAGAGCAGTGGCCAAGATCTGCTAAAAATACATCCTCAAGCTCCTTCACAATATCCTGCGAATACACAAATGCCTGCACCTCGTAATTTATCCCGAAGCTCAACGCGTCAATATTCGCTGTCCCTACAGAAGCTACTTGTGAGTCAGCTACTAGAGTCTTTGCGTGAATGAATCTGTCCCTATACACGAACACCCTGACTCCGTTCCGGATAAGGGCGTCTATGTACGACTGCGATGCCCACGACGCAAACATATGGTTCGATTCTGATGGTATGATGATCCTCACGTCAACTCCCCTGCGAGCTGCAGAATATACCGCCTCCAGAAATTTCTTGTCCGGCACAAGATACGGTGTCGTGATCCAGACTCTATTTCGAGAGCCTGAAATTATCCGGATATACTCGTCAGCTATAGTCCTGAAGTCCTTACCTGTCCCGCTTGCGAGAATCTTCACCGGAATATTCTTCATCCCGTCAAGTTTCCATTTCACGCCCACACTTTCGGCCTCATAGTCTGTATCCAGCCCCCAGCTCTTACGCCCGAATTTCTGCCCTCCTGATCTGCGCCACATTTCCGCAAATATCCCGTCAAGAGCATTCACAGCTTCACCCTCAATCATCAGGTGCGTATCCCGCCACTGAGTCAAATACACGTCCCCGATATTGAAACCGCCAAGTAATCCAGTCTTGCCGTCAATGGTGATGAGTTTTCTGTGATCCCTGTGGATTATCCCTGCGAATATGTTTCTGAGCGTCAAGGGCATAAAACGGTGGATTTCTGCGCCTGCATTCCTGAGTTCGTCTGCGAATCTGCGGCCAAGATTCCAGCTTCCGGCAGCGTCAAAAATTACCCGGACTCTGACTCCTGCTCGGGAACGTTCGGCGAGAATATTCCTGATGGTGTTTCCGGTGTTGTCGTCACTGATCAGGAAGTACTCAAGGTTGATGAAGTCCTTTGCGTTCTTCAGGGCATTCTTGATGGCGGAAAAAGTCTCGTGACCGTCGAGTAGAAGCCTGACGTTATTATTAGCTGTAATTTCCTGTGAAGTATTCTGCATGATGGATATTATATGCTATACGTTGATGGTGTGAGTATAAATCATGATAGCTGGCTGTGATTTCCTGCGAAGTATTCTCTGCATGATGGGTTTTGCTATACGTTGAGGGGATGAGTATAAATCGTGATAGCTGGCTGTGATTTCCTGCTAAGCATTCTCCATGACGGATATTGTATGCTATGTACCGAAAAACTTTCTGCGTGAACGTATTTTACTCTTCGTGAACGTCATTATACCCGTCTATGATTCTGAATATCACTCTGGAATAATAGCAGGCAAATTCATACAGGAGGCGCACTCATCATGAAGCGTATACTTGCATTATCGATGTTGTTGGCAGTGTTGATGTCGTCTGTGGCATTCGGAGCTGTGAGAGATTTCGGAAAGTTCACTGTCAACGTCCCTAAAGGCTGGAAAGTGAATCATGACGGCTCAAGAGTCACCCTGACTAAAGGACGCATGATCATGGAGATAGCTCTTGAGTCACTCGGAGGGAAATCCCTTGATGACATTGCAGAAGAGATCGCAGAACAATACAGCTCCGAAGACTTGGAGGACATAGAGGACTACTACACCTTCACGTACACAGAAGACGGCGTAGAGAGTTTCGGGCGTGTCTCAGCTCCCAAAAAGGGAATGTATTTGCTGGTACTGGTTACTCCTCACGACAACAATGCAATGTGGAAAATCGAGGACTCAATCAGAGTGAAGTAATCACAGCATGGAGGAAAAATCATGAAACGTATACTTTCGGCGTTAGTGCTGGCTGTGGTGTTGACAGGGTCAGCTTTCGGACTCAGTGACAAGGAATATAAGCGCATGAAGAGCAGCAGCAAAGTATTTCGTGACGCAGACCGGAGACTCTCTCAGGTGTGGAACAGAATCAAGAGCAAGATCACTCGTCCGGCGGAGTCAGCTTTCGAGATGCTCAAGGCAGAACAACTTGAATGGATAGAGTCAGAACGCGACAAGGCTGCTGAAAAATACATGATCAGAGGCCATGATCGTGATGAAGCATATGCTCTTGCTACGGACAAACGCATAGAAGAGCTTGAAGAATGGGAAGAGTATATACTCTCGGAAGATGAATAGCTCCGAAATATTGCAAATTGAGCGAATAAAAATTACAATCTACCCTAATTTTCACGAAAGGACTTGAATTTTCACATGCCCAAATTAAGCGACAGGGTAGGAACTTTCACAGACTCCGTTATCCGCCGAATGACTCGAATCTGCAACAAGTACGGAGCAATCAACCTCTCTCAGGGCTTCCCGAACTGGGATCCTCCCACCGAAATGATGGATTCCCTCGCAAAAACTGCACACACCGGTCCTCACCAGTACGCTATCACCTTCGGAGCAAAGAATTTCCGTGACGCTATCTGCGCAAAACAGAGCAAAGCCATCGGCCGCGAAATAGACCCCGAAACCGAAATAGTGATCACTTGCGGAAGCACCGAAGCCATGATGTCCGCCATGATGACCATCTGCAACCCCGGCGACAAGGTTATGGTGTTCTCACCGTTCTACGAGAATTACGGTGCGGACTCGATTCTTTCCGGAGCAAGCCCTATATACATCCCGTTAGTGCCTCCAACGTACGACTATGATATTAACCTGATCGAGCAGGGTTTCAAGGACGGAGCAAAGGCTATCGTAATCTGCAACCCCTCGAATCCGTGCGGAAAGGTCTTCACAGAGAAAGAGCTCACCGAAATCGGAGCATTGGCCGTAAAGTATGATGCATTCATCGTAACTGATGAGGTCTATGAGCATATTGTGTTCGACCCCTACAAGCACGTATACGCTTCCGGACTTCCGGGACTGTTCGACCACGTAATAACCTGCAACTCTCTCTCCAAAACGTACTCGATAACCGGCTGGCGTCTGGGCTATCTTATCGGGCCTGTTGATGTTGTCGACGGAGCGCGCAAAGTTCACGACTTCCTGACTGTGGGAGCTGCTGCACCGTTGCAGGAGGCGGCTGTTCATGCGTTCGAGCTGCCACCGGAGTACTACGATGCCCTGAAGGACAAGTACACGAAACTGCGCAACAGGTTCCTTGAGGGACTCGATGAGGCGGGACTCAAGCACAACGTTCCGCAGGGGTCATACTTCGTGATGGTGGACATTGCAGATTATCTTGCGCTGCCTGAGTTCAAGGGATGGACTGATCTGGAATTTTGCGAGTGGGTCATCAAGAATATTGGTGTGGCCGCTGTGCCTGGGTCTAGTTTCTTCCGTGAGCCCATCAACAACCTGATCCGCTTCCATTTTGCGAGGACACCTGACGTACTGGAAGAGGCCATCAGGAGACTCCAGAAGTTAGGCGCAATGCTGAAGTAGTGTTGCGTGAATGAGCATACTTGTAGCTATGAGCGGAGGCGTTGACAGCAGCGTCTCTGCTTTTTTGTGCAGGCAGAAGCATAATGTGTGCAATGGAGCGACTATGTTGCTGTACGGTGACGGCGGCGAGAGTGTAGGCGATGCACGCAGAGTGTGTGAAGTTTTGGGGATAGGGCATGAGGTGATTGACTGCAGGAGTCTTTTTGCGGAGAGAGTCATCAACAAGTTCGTGAGGGTGTATGAATCCGGAGGGACACCGAATCCGTGTATAGACTGCAACAGATTCCTGAAGTTCGGTGAATTTCTGAGGCATGCGGAGAATCTTGGCCTAGAGAGAATCGCGACTGGGCATTACGCGAGGATAGAGAAGAGTCCATCAGGAAGGTACTTGCTTCGGAAGGCAAAAGAGCTTGCGAGGGATCAGAGCTATGTGCTGTACACACTGACACAGGAGCAGCTATCATGCACGAAATTTCCGTTAGGGGACATGAAGAAGTCAGACGTTAGGGATTTGGCGGAGAGTGAGGGGTTCAGTAACGCAAGAAAGAATGACTCGCAGGATATATGTTTTGTGCCTGATGGAGATTACGGAAGTTTCATAGAGATGTATACGGGGAAAAAATACCCTTCAGGAAAATTCATAGACACTCACGGCCAAGTGTTGGGCACTCACAAGGGAATAATACACTACACTGCAGGACAGCGGCGGGGATTGGGAGTAGCTGCGAAATCGAGGCTGTATGTGTCGAGAATTGACAGTGAGGCGAACACGATCACTCTTGCTGCTGAGGGAGAGGCGGGGCTGTATGCGAAGGGGGTAGTTGTGCGTGGGGTGAATCTCGTGGCGTTTGACGTGATGCCGGAAAACTGGCGGGGGAGTGTGAAAACTAGATACAGGCAGCGTGAAGTGGAATGCGTAGTGAATCAGGCGGGAAGTGATGAGTTAGTGATAGAGTTTGCGGAGCGGCAGAGAGTGCCTGCGGTGGGGCAGGGAGCTGTGGTGTATGACGGTGAGTATGTGATCGGAGGAGGGACGATAGTTGCAACGATGAAGTAGAAGATTCGTGAAGAGATATGCCGCACAAAAAAATATCCCTCCCAAAGCCGGCCAAGACTCGGAGAGGGCAGACATATCAGCTCAGATTCTCACCCTGAAGACGCATTCACGGCCTCCGCGCAGAATGGTATCTATGATCTCGACTTCTACGGGCTTGCCGAAAAACTCCTCCCACATTGCGACTTGATAGCCTTTCGTGCAGTTGCAGAGTACTTCGGGATTTCGTGACAGCTCAGGGATCATCTTGCAGTTGCATTCGTAATTATCCAGATGGGTTATGAATCCGTCTTCCTCCGCCTCAAACCTGATCGGTGTCTTCTCGGCCAAAAACTCCAGCAATTCAGTGCGAGACTCCAAGCCTTCAGCTTCAGCGCGTAGTATCCTCATGAGTTCCACAGTACCGGCACGTTCTGCACAGTGTCTTCCGCAGTTCTCGATCATGCGTACGGATTCAGGAGTCTTTACCTGAGCCAGCAAATCACATATCCATTCAGCAAAAACATTCATGCTCTAAAACCTCTCTATGTTTCCAGAGTTAGGGGTGTGGTTAGTATAGCACTATTTCCCTCACGGCCTGCAACATGCAAAAATCTATGCATAATGCTATAATTCCACACGTAAAAGCACATCCAGCAATTTCTATCATACGGTTCAATCGGCTCGCTGGGGAGAATATCTCCGGCTGTCATTGGAGAAAAAGTGTGCTTTGACAATCCTAAAGGCTCGTACAGCAATCATTTTGTGCAGAGAGCATACAAGCTATGTGAGCCTTGTTATTTTTCAGGAGGAAATATCATGCTGGAACACCTCAAGCAAGAATCCAACTACACCCTCACAGAAAATTCCGCCCTCACACTAAAATCTACCGGCTCAGAATGCCTAGACCTCTTCGCCACTATCGGAGCACTCCGCAACTCAACACCTGACGAGATCACTACACGCTTCATGAGGGCCTTCACCGAGAATCCCACACTAGCCCTCCGAACAGCATTCTACGCCCGCGACATCAGGGGAGGACTCGGAGAACGTAAGACCTTCCGAGTGATTCTGGACTGGCTCGCGAAAAATTACCCCGATTCCGTCGTGAAGAATATGACTCTGATTCCGGAGTATGGTCGCTATGACGATCTGCTCTCCCTGATTGGGACTCCCTGCGAAGAATCTTTGCTGGAACTCATCAAGAATCAGTTGAACGCTGACCTAGACACAGAGACTCCCTCACTGCTGGCCAAGTGGCTGCCGTCCATCAATGCCTCAAATCCTCAGACCAGACACCTCGCAAAACATATCGCCTCATCTATGGGAATCTCCCTCAGAGTCTACAGACAGGCTCTCTCTGCCATCAGAAAAAGCCTCAGAATCATAGAGAACTATTTACGCAGAAAAGATTACACGTTCGACTACTCAAAGCAGCCGTCACAAGCTATGCTCAAGTACCGGCAGGCATTCATCAGGAACGACAACATACGTTACATGAGCTTCCTTCAGGACGTTGCAGAAGGAAAAGCTACACTCCACACCGGGACGCTTGCACCCTACGAAATCATCATGCCCATCTTCAACAACGAGATACTTTCCCCTGACGAACGCAAAGCCCTCAATACTGCGTGGGACTCTCAGGAGGATTTCACTGACGGGAAAAATGCACTTGCTGTTGTGGACGGGTCAGGCTCAATGTACAGCGGAACGGTGATTTACCCGATAGCTGTTGCTGAGTCGCTGGGGATATACTTTGCTGAACGTAACAGGGGCGAATTTCGGAATCACTTCATCACGTTTTCTGATGTACCCAGACTCGTGGAGGTCAAGGGAAGCGATATAGTCGAGAAGGTGAACTACTGCGCAAGCTACAACGAAGTCTCCAACACGAACATTCAGGCAGTCTTTGAGCTGATACTGGACACTGCCGTGAAGCACAAGATACCTCAGGAAGAAATGCCCGAAAGCCTGTACATCATATCCGACATGGACTTTGACTCCTGCACCCAGAACGCAGACATGACGAATTTCGAACACGCCAAGAGACTTTTTGCAGGGAGGGGCTACACTCTTCCGAAGGTAGTATTCTGGAACGTGGACAGCAGGCACAAGCAGCAGCCTGTAGCCAAAAACGAACAGGGCGTGATTCTGGTCAGTGGGGTATCGTCGAGAATCTTTGCCATGCTGAAGAGCGGGACTCTCTCTCCGGAGGCGCATATGCTGGAAGTCCTGAACAGTGAACGCTACAGGAACATCAACGCCTAGAATCATGAGTCGATTTGCTCTCAAGGGTAACATCATATTCACTCCGCAGAAAAACGAGCTGCTAACTTTTCCGGACTCATACGTGATCTGTCGGCAAGATACCTGCGAAGGTGTATACCCTGAACTTCCGGAAGAGTACAGGAATATTCACGTGATTGATTTCGGTGATGCTCTGATAGTTCCCGGGATGGTTGACCTGCACATTCATGCACCGCAGTATGCTTTTCGTGGGACAGGTATGGACTGCGAGCTGCTGGAGTGGCTGAGGCTCTACACATTTCCTGAGGAAGCAAAGTACTCTGAAACTGACTATGCCGCCAGAGCTTACGGGATATTTGCGGACAACATGAGGACGAGCGCAACCACACGCGCAGTGATTTTCGGGACGATTCACCGGAAAGCAACGTTGATTCTTATGGACCTAATGGAGGCCGCCGGACTGGTCAGCTACGTGGGCAAGGTCAACATGGACAGGGATGCTCCAGATGAACTGCGTGAGTCTGGTGCGGATGCGTCTGCGTTCGACACGTTCGGGTTCATTCATGCCGCCGCAAAAAGGAATTACAGCCTCACGAAGCCGATACTCACGCCGAGATTCATTCCGTGCTGCTCGAATGCCCTGCTCAATGAGCTGTCAGAGGTTCGCAGGACGTATGATTTGCCTGTTCAGTCGCACCTGTCAGAGAATCCCGGAGAAGTCGAACTCGTGAAAAAACTCATGCCTGAAGCGGAATTTTACGGTGACGGCTACGATCGTTACGGGCTGTTCGGAGGGAAAGCAAAAACTGTTATGGCTCACTGCATATACTCACCTGACGCAGAAATAGACCGTATCCGGGAAAATGGCGTGTGGGTTGCTCATTGTCCGAACTCAAACATGAATCTTGCTTCAGGGATTGCACCTATCAGGAAATATCTCGATGCAGGAATACGTGTAGGGCTTGGCAGTGATGTAGCTGGCGGGCAGACTGAGTCCATATTCCGCGCGATAACTGATGCTGTGCAGGTGTCGAAACTCTACTGGAGGTATATAGACTCTTCTGCAAAACCGTTGTCGTTCGCGGAGAGCTTCTACCTTGCGACAAAAGGAGGCGGGACATTTTTCGGGAATGTCGGCAGCTTTGAGGCAGGGTATGAGTTTGACGCGGTTGTGATTGATGACTCTATTGTTCCTCATCCGCAAAAGCTGACTCTTCCTGAACGACTCGAAAGGGCTGTATATCTTGGGCTGGACAGAGACGGAATACTCGCAAAGTATGTGAGGGGGATAGCTACGTCGTACATGCATAGCTGAGGCACTCTTTAGAGGGAGGACTGAAGGACGAAGCCGTGAAGTTGGTGCGTGAGTATTGGGGGAAGATGTTGGAGCTGGGGGCGGATACGTTTTGGGGGCGTTTGACCCCGACAAGCCGGAGTATTCTCCGTACGGAAGCCCTATAGTGAACAGTTACTGCCATGCATGGAGCTGCACACCTGTGTATCTGATCAGCAAGTACCTGTAGAATCACAAAGCCCCTCCCGAAATCAGGAGGGGT
>JAFTBT010000109.1 GCA_017455085.1 Synergistaceae bacterium | reverse complement strand
GCCTACGTGAGTAAGCACTGTTTTGTTGCCTGCTAGATTAATATCGTTGAGCCTCTGCTGATTGTAGACCTCATCGATTCCGAAAACGCCGAACTCCGCCCACAGGCTGACCACTCCCGCAATGCTGGCAGTTCCCGACATAGTAGCAACGTTATGCTCCTGAATGCCACTCTGAACGTACCAGTCCGGGCAGTTATCGTGAAATCCCTTTGTCATTACTGAAGGCCACAAATCACAGTCGAACACAAGAATCGGGGTGTGTCCGTCTTTCTTGTAGTTGAGCCTGCCGACATCTGCTAATGCTTTTCCGAAAGCTCCTCTGTTGTCGCTGGCTTTTGCGCCTTCGTAGTCAAACGGCTTGCCTGTGTCGATGACTGGTGCAGCAGGATAGCTTACTGTGCGGCCTTTTGCGGCTGAAGGAGTCTTGCGCTTGGCCTGAGCCTTAGTGAGTGTTTCAGGAGACTCGCCGAGTGCGGAGACTATTGCGTTGTAATCATCAACTGCGGGAGGTTTGCCGTGATATGTCGCGACTCCCTCCATGACTCCGCCGTCTTTGCCCATGACTGTTTTGCAGAGAAGCACTGTAGGTTTCCCGTGAGTGCCTGCTGCTTTGAGAGCGTCATACAGTGCGCTGAAAGAATGTCCGTCAACCTCGACAGCCTCCCAGCCGTCAGCTTCCCAAAGTTCTTTGATGTTGCAGGGCATTACGTCCTTGCGCATACCTGAGAGCTGAATATCGTTGTAGTCGATGAGTCCAACTAATCCGGTGAGTCCTTCTTTTACTGCGGTGCGTCTGGCTTCGGCTAACTGGCCTTTAGTCTGTCCGCCGTCGCCCATCAGGACGTAGACGTGTCCGGTGTAGCCGTTAGCGCGCTGTGCGAGGGCAAAGCCTGCTCCTGCTGAAAGACCCTGACCGAGATTGCCGGTTCCCCAGTCTATGCCGGGAACTTCGCGCTCGATATGTCCCTGAAAAATCGTGCCGCAGTTGCGGAAATGTGCCATTGCCTCGTCTCTGTCGATGAAGCCCCATTCACTGAGAGCTGCATAGACTCCGGCGGAAGTGTGGCCGTGAGAGACGACGATATAGTCGCGTTTGAGGTCGCTGCAATTTTCGGGAGTGATGTTAGCGATGCCGTAGACTGTTAAGAACATTTCCATGCTGGAGAAAGCTCCGCCGGGGTGGCCGGATTTTGCGGCAGTAACCATAGTGAGAGCTGCGACTCTGGCACGTTTTGCGGCAGCTTCGAGAGATGTTATCTGTTGAGGTGAGAGATGATCTGCGGAAAGTTTATCAAGCAAAATAAACCGCCTCCTAAATTTCGTAGAATAAATTTTGTTGTGGAATTGGAAATATTATAGACCACACGCAGAATTTAGACATACTGATAACATGCAATAAGTGTGATGATTTTGTGCTGAAAATGTGTGAAAAGTTAGCGCACAAAAATCCGCCCAATGTGTGCAGAATATACACATCATAAGGCGGAAGGCACAAGGTTAATCATGAAGAATAATCATGAAGCACTATCATATATCTATCAGGAGTGCGTGAATATCTCACCTCCCATCACACTCATAAAAGGCACGACTTTTTTCGCGCACTCCCTTGATTTTCCGTCAGCGTCCGTAAAAGTGAATCTCCCTTCATCCACCGTGAACACCGTAAAATCAGCTCTTCTGCCCTCAGCAACAACTATATTCCTCTCCGGCAGGCCAAGCATTTTTGCGGCGTTCTCCGTAACCATCTGCAGCACATCCCAAAATTCCACACCGCACCCCATCACTTTGCTCATCACTTCCGGAAGGCTGTGTACAGTGTCTATGCTGCCTTTGTGCAGGTCAGTTGATACCACGTCCGGCAAAAATCCCTGCTCAACCGCACGAGTCATCACATCAAACGAAAAATTACTCTTCCCGTGAGAAACATCAAAGAATACTCCCCGTTCTCGTGCCTCAAAGACGCATTTTTTGACTCTGCCGTTCTCGTCCAGAATGCCCGGAGTCTTGTTGGCGTAAGTGTGAGCAAAAACATCTCCCCGCTCCAGAAACGCTAAAACGTCCTCCATCTTCATATCTGTACGGCTTGCGTGAACTATAGTCGGCAGTCCGGCCTTGTGAGCAATCTCCTTTGCGAGCTTCATAGCACGCGGGCAGTCCTCACACACACGAGGGTCTATTCTGAGCTTGATACCTATCACGTAATCCCGGAAGAGCCTTGCTGCGTCAACACACATATCTACGTCAACTTTGCTCAAGTCCATGAGTTCGACTCCCTTTTTGTTCACGCCGTAGGGTGCTATATGCAGATAGGATTTTGCGGGGAGCTTTGCGGGCTTGAGTGAACCCTCCACGAAATCCCCGAAGTTCATCGGTCCGGCTGTCCCTGCGTCAACTACAAACGTTACACCAGAGTACAGCATCATATCCTGCGGAACTCCGAGAGAGTCTCCAACGTAGATATGTGCATGTGAATCCGTCCAGCCCGGCGACAAATATTTTCCGTCGATGTCAATCACTGAGTCATTCTCTGACGGTACGAGCGAGTCAGAAATTTCGGAGATTATTCCATCTTTTACGCGTATATCCTTTTTGCTGGAGCGTTTTGCTGAGATTTCACATAGCTGTGCGTTCCTGAATAAGTACTGAGACATGATTTATCATTCCCCCTTATCCGCATATTATAGCCAGACCATAGGGATAACTACCATTCCTACAACGAAGTACACTATCTGCATCATAAATCCGGCTTTCAGGAAGTCCATATACTTGTACCCGCCGGGCTCCATAACGTAGGCAAGTGCAGGAGTAGCCATCGGTGTGCAGAAACACGACAGACACCCCACAAATGTAGCCATCACGAACGCATGAGGCTGAATGCCGAGTTTTTCAGCGAGAGCCATTCCGATCGGAGCCATGATCAAAATCGAAGCGTTGTTAGATAGAAACTGTGTCAGTAATGCCGTAACCAGAAGCAGCACCGCAATGATCACTAACGGACTTTGACTTTCTCCGCATAGCGCAAGAATCCAGTTCGCTATAGTGTTGCCGAGTCCGCTTTTTCGAGACTGCATTAGCTACCGTAGTCATTCCTGCAATCAGGAACACAGACGACCAAGATATACTGTTGAACATCTGTTTTTGCGAGATAGTCCCAGTGAGAAGCAGTACTACTACTCCAGCCGAAGAGATCATGTACAGCGGCAAGCCTTTGGGAGAAATTATCATCACTATGAACACCGCAATCATTACGATTCCGGAGATCCAGATTTTCACGGGAGACTCCTTCACGAGCTTTGCGGGGTCTTCGTCTTCGTCGTCACGGACAGGCTCAATATTTTTGTTGTCAGGGAGTAATTTTGTCCCGAAGAACATCAATACAAGTATTCCCACCACAGCAAGAGGCACTCCGACATACGCAGGCTCTATGAATCCCCAGCCCCTGAATCCGGCTTTTTCGAGCAGTCCCGATGACGCTGTCCCCATTCCGGACGCGGCGACCGTGAGTATTGAGCCGAAGCATATTCCGTAAGCTAGAGGCAGATATGTGCGAGACACGGAGACTTTTGCGGTGAGGCATAAGCTCGTGATTATCGGGAAGAGTGTAACGAGTGTAGCTGTTCCGCTGCAAACTGAGGATAACAGTGTTCCGCTGAGGACGGAGATCAGAATCAGACTGCGCTCACTTCCGCCGGTGAAGTTGTAGAGGACGTTGCCGATTTTCTGCGCAAGCCCCGTGTAGAACAGTGAAGACCCCACAATCATCATGCTGATCATGAGAATCATTGACGTTGACGCAAACGGCTCAAAGACTGTTCTGTGTTCAACGAAGCCTAATAATCCGACTATGACCGCTCCGGAAAGTGAGATGACTGCGAGCGGTAATTTTTCGCTGAGGAACAGACCGATGATGATAACCAGAAGAATACCCATAACTAGCTGAGAGTTCATAAATTTTTGCCCTCCTTGTGAGAAAATTGGAATGCTTGAATTATATTGATGCACTCCGATAAACTCCAATTCATTAATTTCACGCGATATTAACCTGAAGTTATAGGGGGAGTATTCCATGAACGTAAGAGACTTTGAATATATCGCCGAGCTTGGCCGGTCAGGAAGTATCCTCAAGGCATCTAGGGCACTGTATATCACGCAGCCGGCATTGAGCAAATTCCTTCAGAGGGTGGAGAACGAAGCAGGGACGTTGTTATTTCAGAGGGCAGGCAATCACTTAGTGCCTACCTTTGCGGGTGAACAGTGTATCAAGACCGCCAACGAGATACTTTTTCTGAACTCGCAGCTTGAGAATACGTTAGCCGACATCTCCAGACGGAACAGGGGAGAGATCCGCATAGGTTTTCCGATCAGCAGGGGAGATTACTTCATTGCGGAGATACTGCCGAAGTTTCTCGGACATTTCCCGGAGATGAGCATTAATGTCTTTGAGGAGAGTACGAGAGTACTGCTGAAGAAGTTACGCTCCGGAGAACTCACAATGATATTCATCAACGTATCTGAGAGGTATTCTGATTTGACGTATAACATACTTGGCCGAGAAGAGATAGTGTTAGCTGCTCCGGTAGGGTTTAAGCTGCGGGATAAGGCATTTATGCATGAGGGGTATTCGTATCCGTGCCTGAGGCCTGATGATTGGAGGGATTACCCGTTTATTGTGCTGAACACCGACAAATTCACGCACACTTTTGCGGAAGAGTACATGACCCGCCACAGAATCACCCCCAGAAAAATCCTGAGCATTCGGAATCTTGGTCATGCGGTATCAGCGGTGCGTCAGGGATTCGGGGTAACGATATGCCCGTCAATGCCGGGAAATGACGGAGTGGAGCATTTCTCTCTGTACGATTCTGACAGGGGAGCGGTGAAAATTGAGGCCGGAATAGTCCACAGGCAGAATGCATATATTTCTGAGCCTGAAAAAGTGCTGATGAAGATTTATGCGGAGAGTTACGTGTGAAGAGTCTGGAGGGTGTGTGCAGAATTTGTGAAGACATAAAAAAATGGACAAGAGATTTCATGCTATAATACTTTCTACATACAATTTTCATATTAGCATTCGACTAATTGGGCGATTGCTCATTCATCGTATCTTGTCCTGCGTTCATTATAGCATAGTGCGGGATAAGGTGATGATAGTTGTGTGCTTTAAGTTTTGCGCCGGGTAGTTTCTTCGAGAATATGGGACTGTTTGGCGCAACGTTTTGTATCACGAGGAAGGAGGCACGATACACTCACTAAAACTCGTAATTTCTGCAAGTATCACGAAAAACTCAAAGGAGGAGTAATAACAT
>JAFTBT010000108.1 GCA_017455085.1 Synergistaceae bacterium | reverse complement strand
GAGGAGATGAGTTGTTTAAGTTGCGAGAAAGAATAGAATTGAGACATTTGTATGTGGCCTCCTGAGCTAGAAAAAAAATTGTAAGGAGGAGTAATAAAAGAGTACGGCACAGTGGAGATTTTTGCTGAAGAATGTTTCAAGGATTGTGGAGGAAAATTTTTCTCAGTGAAAAAAATGCTCTTAGTTACTGTATATATTTGCTAAATAGGTAACAAAAATAAAAAAATACAGCCCGTTTCTTGACTGTACTCATACCTTAATTGATAAAGGTTAGTTGTATTAATCTTGACTTGGTAATATTCAGATTATACAACTCGTTAACTATTGACTGCTTCACTACTCCGTAATAACAACTATAGATGCTCATGTACTCCATCACAACAACACACATCAACATCCTCAAGCCACATCAACACCCCACATCCTCACCCCAAATCATCAACACCCCACATCCTCAAGCCACATCAACACCCCACATCCTCAAGCCACATCAACAACACACATCCTCAACAAGCCACATCAACAACACACATCCTCAACAAGCCACATCAACACCCCACATCCTCACCCCACATCAACAACACACATCAACATCCTCAAGCCACATCAACACCCCACATCCTCAACAAGCCACATCAACAACGCCACACATCAACACCGTCATGCGTTTCATGATATAATCCCTCAGACAGAGTCGCTGACTACTTCGCAAACTACTTTACTGCATTTCTCAGAATATCCCATCATCACACAGGGAAATACTGTTTTGTAAAATGGGTTGACATAATTATACATAGCACTCATCAAGTTTTACACATATCATCATGAGCAAAATTTACTGATTCTCACAAACACCACCGCCCCTCAACAAAACCCCACACACAAAAAAATACCTTGCACCACTCCACACATTACCCAGCCTCCCGCCCTCACACCACCGCCACCACATACATCACCTACAACATCGCTCTCACCTCAACTCCTCAAGCAACAACGGACTCAGAATCTTTATGTACGTCCCCTTCATGCCAAGACTCCGACTCTCTATCAAGCCCGCACTCTCCAGCTTCCGAAGGGCATTCACTATCACACTCCGAGTCACTCCCACTCTGTCCGCAACCCTCGACGCAACTGCTACACCCTCATCACGCCCACCAAGCTCGCCAATAATGTGCTTCATGCTCTCCAGCTCACTGTACGACAACGCACGCATAGCCATCTGCACCGACATCCTGACTCTTGCCGTCTCCTCAAGGACTTTTGCCCGCTCGTTCAGAATCTCTATCCCCGCAAGCATCCCCAAGTACTCCGCCAGCAATACATCATCCACGATAAACGGCACATTCTCCCTCACAAGCATAATCGTTCCCAATCTCTCAGCACTCGCACCGATTATCGGGACATACATCAAATGCTTATCGGGTTTCACGCCTTCGTACTCGTCATCGAACAGTGGAGCATCCTCATCATGAACTTCAGAGTCTCTGCATCTGTTCATCCTGATCACGAACTCATCGGGCATAACTCCATCACGAAAACTCTCGGACAATGCTTTAGACGTGTAATCCGGCACCCAGTTATAGCCGAGCAGCTTCCCGGATTTGTCCACTATGTACACGTTCGCAGTCGAGAACTCGGATAATAATTGCGACAGGTGATAATAGTCGAGCGGTTCACCCTCATGTTTAGCCTGAACTGCGCGACCGACTCTGCGTGTTTTCTCAAGGAGAACGGCGAGTCGTTCCTCAGTGTCAGCCTTATGTTTTCTGGCCATATCATTCACCATTTACGACTACAAGAATGTGTCATAAACCTAGAGCAGGTAACGCCTTATGTCTCTGTTCTCGACAAGACTACTGAGTTTTTCGCGCACCATGTCAGCAGTGATTTCTATGCAGTCCTCGTCCATGTCGGAGACACTGAAGCTGATTTCCTCGAGTAATTGCTCCATCATGGTGTGGAGTCTTCGTGCGCCGATGTCCTCCATTTCGGAGTTCATTTTGTGAGCGAGTCGTGCAATTTCCTGAGTGGCCTCCTGCGTGAAAGTCAGTGTAGTCCCTTCGGTAGAGATCAGTGCTTCATACTGACGAATGAGGCTATTTTCCGGCTCAGTGAGTATCTGCTGGAGGTTCTCAATCGTGAGCGGCTCAAGCTCCACCCGAATCGGGAATCGTCCCTGGAGTTCTGGGATGAGGTCGGAAGGTTTTACCCCGCTGAAGGCACCTGCAGCTATGAACAGAATATGATCTGTCTTGACTGGGCCGTAACGTGTCTGCACAACAGAGCCCTCAACTATGGGGAGCAGGTCTCTCTGTACACCTTCGCGGCTGACATCCGGGCCGTGAGAGCTGCCATTCTTCACAACGACTTTATCGATCTCGTCAAGGAACACAATGCCGTCCTCCTGAGCGAGGTCAAGAGCTTCTTTAGCCATAGCTTCTGAGTCGATTAACTTCTCAGCTTCCTCCTGCTGAAGGATTCTCAGGGCTTCTTTGACCTTCATGTGTCGTTTCTTGATTTTCTTGGGCATCATGCCGCCGAGCATCTCAGTGATGTTTATGCCGAGCACATCCATTCCCGGAGACCCGAATATCGGCAGAGAGGCCGAGCTGTCGTTGACCTCGATTTCCACGTCCCTGTTGTCGAGCCTGCCCTTCCTGAGCATCTCTAGGAGCTTCGTGCGTGTCTTGTTGTTTTCTTCGGGAGGAGTAGCTTCAGGTTCATGTGTCTGGTCAGAATCGTCATCATCGTCATTGCGTCCTGATAGAGCCTTCATGAAGTCTGGCATGGTGAATTTCTTTTCCGGCTTGGGGAGCATAGCGTCAAGTAGTCTCTGTTCTGCGCGTTCGAGTGCAGGAGCTTGAACATTCTGGAGCATTTTCCTGCGTACCATAGAGATAGCGAACTCCATGAGGTCACGTATTATGGTCTCAACGTCTCTGCCGACATAGCCGACTTCTGTGAACTTTGTGGCTTCGACTTTGACGAAGGGGGCTTGTGAGAGAGTAGCGAGTCTGCGAGCGATTTCAGTTTTGCCGACTCCTGTAGGTCCGACCATGAGTATATTCTTTGGCATGATCTCGTGAGATATTTCTGGAGGGAGAGCTCGCCGTCTGATTCTGTTTCTGAGAGCTATTGCGACAGAACGTTTAGCCTTGTCCTGGCCGACAATGTAGCGGTTGAGGTGTTCGATGATTTTTGCCGGAGTGAGTTCCGGATTGAGTTTGTTAGTGTTTGTTGTCATGATTATTCGCCTAATACCTCGACAATAATGTTGTTGTTAGTGTAGATGCAAATTTCCGAAGCCAACTCTATGGAACGCCTAGCAATTTGTTCTGGTGTCCAGTCAGTAGCATCAGACAGAGCCCTAGCTGCCGCGAGAGCATACCCAGAGCCAGAGCCTATGGACGCAGCATTTCCTTCTGGTTCGAGGACATCTCCCGCCCCACTGAGCAGGAGAGTCATGTCAGTGTTTGCAGCGAGCATCATAGCTTCGAGTCTGCGTAGAGCTTTGTCGAGCCGCCACTCCCGAACGAGTTTGACCGCCCCGCGCATGAGGTCACCTTTTTCCTGTTCGAGGCAGTTCTCGAATTTCTCAAGGAGGGTCATAGCATCGGCTGTACTGCCCGCGAAGCCTGTGAGTATTTTTCCTCCGAGAAGGGTTCTGACTTTTCGTGCGCCAGACTTAATGACTTGAGAGCCGAGAGTGACTTGGCCGTCTCCAGCCATAGCGACGCGAGAGCCTTTTCTTACGCAAATGATAGTGGTTCCGTTGAACAGAGTAATTCATTCCTTTCATGAAATAGTGAATGAGAAGATTGTAGTATATTATCTCTAATTGTACATGTTTTGAGAATATATCGAACATATTAAATTTTTCTGAGTAATTTATTTGCTGTGGAGTCTTTTGCTTGATGAATAGTGTGGTTTATGTATGATTGATGTGTTATTCCGAGTGAAAAGAGTGTTTATACGTCACTGGGAATATCTTCACGAGGCAGAGAGTATTTTATCCGTCACTGGGAATGTCTTCATGAGAAAGAGACTATGCTTACTCTCAAACACATGGCAGATCTCAATAAATGCAACCAACATACAACAAACAGCGGGAGACGATTTCACTCATTCCCCCGCCGTAAAAACTAGCGTCCTGAAAAACTTACTTGCTCTGGTGGTGGGCTAACATAACTGCTCCAGCAATCGACAGCAATTTTGCACGCGGAGAGTCTGCTCTGCTGGTGAGAACTACCGGAGCTGCTGCACCAATGATGAGTCCAGCGGTCTCACTGCCCTTCGCGAAGAAGCTGATGGATTTTGCGAGAGCATTCCCGACCTCGATCTGCGGGACAAACAACACGTCAGCATGTCCAGCAACAGGCGACTTGATGTGCTTGATGCGTGCGGCTTCCTCGTCAATGGCGTTGTCGAGTGCGAGCGGTCCGTCAACGATGCAGTTCTTGATCTGTCCGCGGGCATTCATCTGGACGAGAGCAGTTGCGTCAAGAGTGCAGGGCATATCGGGATTGACCATCTCGACAGCGGCAAGGCAGGCAACTTTGGGAAGTTCGACACCGAGTGAGCGCGCGAAGTTCACTGTGTTCTGGACGATATCGGCCTTCATCTTGAGGTCAGGATACATGTTGAAAGCACCGTCAGCGATGAACAGTACGCGGTCATATCCCGGGACTGAGTGGAAGTAGCAGTGAGAGATAGCTCTTTTGCCGACTCTGAGTCCGACTTCCTTGTTGAGCATGCCCCTCAAGAAATTATCAGTGTGGAGCTGGCCCTTCATGTAGATGTCTGCGCGTTTGGCAGATACTTCGGTGACGGCGACGATACCACAAGCGGCTTCGTTGGTCTCAGGGATGATGTGGTAGCTAGTTTCGCTTGCCCCTGCTTCAGCGATGCAGGCCTTGATCTTTTCGGGGTTGCCGACGAGTGTGGCTTCTACGAGTCCGATTTTGCGAGCTTCCTCGATGGCAGAGATGAGTCCAGCGTCCTCAGCCATAGCGACAGAGATACGTTTGCGGCCTTTTTCTGCGCAGAGCTTAGTGGCTTCCTCGATTAACTGCGACAATGAGCGGATCTGTTCCATGTGAGATATTACCTCCTGATAAAAAGTGTGTGTATGTATTGCGGCTTCAGGGAGTTATTTTCCCCGAAGGTGTTACTCTTGTGTTATTGCCTATGAATGCGCCTCACAAAAAGTATGCTGCTCTCAGTTTGTGGGGTATTAAGTGTCATTATCACTCTACACTTGGTGAAAAGTGCTGTCCGATCGGCATGACATCACGTCCAGCAGCTCCACTCGCCCACATTACTCGAGCCATTTCTCCATGTACTTCACATAGAGTTCTGAGAGTCTCTGCGTGATTCTGCCGGGCTTTCCGTCACCGATAGTGATTCCCCCGATCTTAACCGCAGGCACTATCAGCTTCATGCTCCCCGTAATAAACGCCTCCGTTGCTCCGGTCAGCTCCGACCACAACGGACATCTCTCCTCAAGCGCGTAGCCTTCCTGTCTCGCCAGCTCTATCACTGCCGCTCTAGTCGTACCCTTCAGGACTCGGCTTAGTGGTGCTGTGATGATTCTGTCCCCATGAATCAGAAAGAAATTACTGTGTCCGCATTCTGTGATCTCTCCGTTCGGGCAGTACAGTATATCGTACGCATCTTTGGGCATCTTGTAGGTAGCACGGTAGTCCACGCTCTTGACTTCTGGATTGTCCCGTCCGAAAGATACAGGCTCCAGAATCACACCGCGCTTCTTGGCCTCTTCGGAGATCAACCCGACATCATCAAATATCACGAAAAATCTCGGCTCTGGGAAACATCCCTGCTCCGTGTCGAACTCATCCCCTCCGGTCAAGAATGTCCGTATCCTGACGTCGCGGCCTATCCTCGCAATCCCTTCACGTACTACGCCCTTCATGTAGTCTATATCCGGAATGTTCGCTATACCTGAAGTCTTCGCGCTGGCTATGAATCTCTCCATGTGGGGCGTGAGCATCAGGCACTTTCCTCCGAATGACGCAAACGCCTCAAACACTCCAACTCCCCTCTGGATTATCAGGTCTGACATCGGCAGAAAGGCTTCTTCACCCTTCACAAATTTTCCGTCAACAAAACATAACAACATCATAATTTCTAGAATAACCTCGATTCTTTCGCTTCCTGAGCATTCTTTGGAACGACACGCGGCCTGTCGAACGGGTCTGTCTCCTCACGTTTTCCGAAAGATACTCTCCTGTCCGGAAATGCCTTCACCGTCAACGTCAAGCCTATACTGCTGTCTCCGCCTGAAGTCCTGTCGCTCTTGTAGTGCAAGTCCCAAAGCATACAGTCAGTATCCCACTGAAGGCTGTATACTACTTCGTCGATCATGTGTTCCCGCAGGTCATAGCTGCCTCTCACTGCCGCATACACTTCACGGCCAAGCGGAGCTCTGACTCTCTGGTGAAAACGTTCGCGGTCTCTGTACTCGTCCCAATACATTGGGCTGTCTCCCCACGCAAATTGTCGTTCGTATCCTGTGCCTAACTGGAATGCACCTATTTTATACCGTACACCCATAAAACTCCTCAGCATTTCGTGGTCAGCATTATCGCGGTCATACTTCCACACTTCGCCCCTAGAATCTGCAAACAGCTCCACTTTCCCGTAAGGACGCTCCCAGTAATTTCTGAAGCCCATTCCGTAGCGTGAAGTAACTCCTTCTGAATCTTTGCCGTAAATGGTCTCCTCATACCTGCCATAAGACGCATAGAACCTCATCCATGCATATTTTGAGGACTGGTACCACGGAGCATATACTATAACTTCTGGTTCACGGTCGAGCCTGCCCTTGAACTGGTTGAGGCTGTCCTTTCTGTCGGAGATATATTCGTTCCTGCTCCAGTTGAGCCTGACCGCCCAGCCATTTTTGTCGTACATGAGTGACGCATACGGCCTCCAGATCTTTTCGTCCCACACGTCATCCCAAGAGTGTTCGACACCGACTTTGACGGAAAACTCATCATTGAGCTGCTGGATGATCTCTGCCATGAACTCAAAGCCAGACTTGCGGGAATACGACCCCCCTAAAGACACTTCACCGGTTGCCCATCCTGCTGTAGCTGTAACTCCTCCGCTTGAGCCCTTGAGTTCCGTGCGCTGGAAGAACGGCAGAAATGAGTACTGCACTGCTCGGCGTTTGAGCTGGACGGAGAAATTTATGGGGGACGTAAAAAGGTATGTGTTTCCGAGATAGACTCTCGGCTTCTTCGCGGTAACTATGCGGCCGGGAATGAATGTTACCTGTTTGGACTCGAGCCTGTAGTGAGGGTGATCAAGTGCGCAGGTTGTGAGTACTACATTGCGCCACTGCATGAGGTACTCTTCTGGTTCGCCGTCTACTAGGCCGCGTTCCTTTGCGAGCTCCCACGGGATAACGTCAATCTCATTGCCATAGATATACATCACGGAGTTATTCCCTACAGCAAGACGTGTAACTGCTCCGGACAAAATGCCTTCTTTGGTGTTGAGGTCATACTCAAGCTGGTCGCCCCTGATGTATTTGCCGCTGTTGGTGAGAGTGATTCGTTCGCCAGGGTTCGGCATAGCGTGAACTTTCTGGGTGGCAGCGTCATACTCTATGCGTTCTGCCTCTATCGTTGTCCCCTGATATGTCAAGACTGCGTTGCCCTGAGCGTATGCGCGTCCGGTCTCGTCGTTGAAGGACACTCTGTCAGCATTCAGAGTAACCTGTTCGGAGATAGGTACAGAGTTTTCTGTGGTGAGTGTCTCGTGAGCATTTTGTGCAGCCTGTTCGGAGATGGGTACAGTGGTGTTTTCTGCTGTAGCTGTGACATTGCTGGAATCGGCAGCATATATTTCTGTGGAACAAATAAAAATCGTAAGAATTGCTATTAACGTTCTAGTGGTTTTACCCATTGAATTACGCCTCCCTGCTCTAATAATATCACGCCGCTCTTGTCTATGCTTGCCAATGGGGTTTTGAGCATAAGCTCGTCATCGAAGATAGTAAGCCCTTCAGGAAACACTAAAGAATCTACGCCTTCCTTCCAGTTGACCCGAGTGCTTTCGAGATTCAGAGTGCGTGTGTCAGTCTCCAGAGTGCCGAGTATGCCGGTCACAGTAGCGATTTTTTTGTCGTGTGAATACAGTCCGTCCTTGCCGAAGAAATACCATTCTCCTTTGTCGCCGGAGATTTGCCGCCTGATGTCGAGTGAACGCATTCGTACGGTGTCGCCTTCACGGTCGAGGTATGGGACTTTGACACGCCAGATGTCTCCGGAAACTACGCGGGCGAGCTGGATGTTCTCCATGATGAGGGCGGGCATGTGCATGAGGCTGTCCCTGAGGAGGTCGACGTTGAGCTGCATATCTCTGCGTGCGTAGCTGACTATCACAAGCAGACCGATAAACAGTGAGAGCAATACGATTTTTGTGGTTGAGAACTTCATAGTAATTTAGTTGCTGCCTAATATCTGTACCTGTAATATTTATCAGGAATATATGCTCCGGCCTTAATCAACGCATCAACAATTTCTGGAGTCCCCATTTCCTTAGCGTGAACT
>JAFTBT010000107.1 GCA_017455085.1 Synergistaceae bacterium | reverse complement strand
TGATGACGGGGTGATTTTTTGTGTTCACATTAAGGAGGAAAAATATTCATGAGAAAACTGCTGTGTATTATGTTTGTGCTGATGTTGTGTAGTCAAGCACTAGGGGATGTTGAGATCAACGAGACGAATTTTCCGGACTCGACTTTCCGAACCTATGTCAGGACGAATTTCGACAAGGACAGCGACGGAAACCTCAGCGACACGGAGATTCGTTCAGCAACATATATGAATTGGCGCAGTATCAAGTGTTAAGGGGCTAGAGTACTTCACATACTTGAGCGAGCTCGTTATTTCTTCACAAAAGCTAAATGGTCTTGACCTCAGCAGTAATACATTGCTCCAGACCTTGACATGCACAAAAGGTAAACTTACTTCTCTGAATCTGAGCAAAAACACAGCTCTAAAGGTTCTCAACTGCTCTAACAACCTGTTATCTGCTCTTGACCTCAGTAATAACCCTGCGCTAACGACTCTTACCTGCTCCAACAACAGGCTTGCAGCATTAGACATCACCAACAACCCGGCTTTGACTTCACTGACCTGCAGCAACAACTACATATCTTCTCTGGACACAAACAAAAATCTCGTTCTTAGCACTCTTGACTGCACCAAAAACACATCACTACACTTGACTTGAGCAATAACCTCATGCTGACTACTCTATCTGCGGCTAATAATTATCTTACGGAGTTAGACACCAGCATCAACATAAAACTTACTTCGCTGACCTGCAACAACAATTTTCTTACGGCACTTAACCTGACTAATAACATCCTGCTTACCTCTCTCGCTTGCAACAACAACAGAATACCTGAACTTGACCTGAGCAAGAACACAAAACTGCCTGCTTACCTCACCATAGCGCAAAGTATTCCCGGCGCAGCTTTTACGGACAACGGAGACGGGACATCTTATTTTGACATCAAGACTCTTGTAGCACAGACGAATCTTTCAAGAATTTCTGAATTTTATGGCGACGGTCTATTGCAATACAATAGCGGTGTAGGAATAGCAACTTTCAGGCCTCATCTCAATCCTTATCTCAGACTACAATACGTACAATACAGGCCTTATCAAAATGACTGTTACAGTGTTTCTTGATAGTTTGGCTGACATGGTACCGGTGATAGCTACATCGACACTCGATTACGGCAAAGTCGGCACATCCTACACACTAAAACTTCAGGCAGTAGGTGCAGCCTCCACCCTCTGGTCCGTCACTTCCGGCACTCTCCCCGACGGCATCGGCCTGTCACCAAACGGAACCTTCGAAGGCATCCCCACAAAGTCCGGCACATACGAGTTCACCGTCAAGGCCGAAAACCCCAACGGCTCCGCAACAAGAACCTACACCCTCGTGATAGACCCCGATCCATCCAGCGGCGGAGATTCTTCCGGAGACGACTCCTCCACATCATCAATACCTCCCTCAATCACCACTACAGACCTTCCTGAAGCTATCTCCGGCATAGTCTACTCCCGCAAGCTCGAAGCTGACGGCGACTCCCCCATCACGTGGCAGCTCATCACCGGCAATCTGCCCTCAGGAATCACACTCAGCACTTCAGGCACTCTCTCAGGCACAACCTACCAGACCGGAATTTTCGACTTCACCGTCCAGGCCTCAAACTCCGCAGGCAGTGTATCTTCATCCTTCACCCTGAACGTCATAGCCGGAGACTCTCAGACTACAGCAACACCTCCATCAATCACCACTACATACCTTCCTGACGGGACAACATCCCTCGCGTACACAGCAGTCTTCGCAGCTACAGGCACATCACCCATCACATGGACCATCACGAACGGAGAAATACCCGGCCTGACTCTGAGCTCCTCCGGTGTGCTGTCCGGAACTCCCGAATCAGCAGGCGTGCATGTCCTCACTGTCGAGGCCAGCAACTCCGCAGGCACTGACTCCGTAACTCTGCCGCTAACCATCAACGACTCGCAGGCTGTATTAGCTCCATCAATCACCACAAGTACACTCACTGCCGGAACTGTGAGTCTGGATTACGGCTACATGCTCAAAGCAGCAGGCTACAGGCCTATTTCTTGGGCACTCATCAGCGGAGACATTCCAGGCCTCACGGTCAGCGAATCGGGTTTGCTCTCTGGTGTTCCGACTGAAGAAGGCACATTCTCTTTCAGTGTGCAGGTGCAAAACTCTGCGGGCTTGGACTCCAAAGACCTCACAATCACAATCAACCCTGCTCCTCCCATCATGAAGCCCGAAATCATCACTGACGAACTTGAACCCGGCACTGTCGCCACAGAATATATCTTCCAGCTTATGGCATCAGGCACTCCGCCGATCACTTGGGAGATCATCAAGGGAAAACTGCCCAAGAATCTCACACTGTCGTCTTCAGGAAAATTCTCGGGACTCCTCACGAAAGCGGGCAAGAAAAAATTCACCATCAAGGCCTCGAACGCATACGGTTCTGACTCTCGGATAGTAACTCTTTACGGCTACAAGTACCCGGAGATTTCGACCACTGCCCTCAAGGAAGCAACAGCAGGCAAATCCTACAAAGCAACCATAGGCACAAAAGGCACTAAGCCCTTCACGTGGAGTCTTGAGGGGAGTCTGCCTTCTGGCCTAACGTTCGACCAGAGCAAGCGCAAGATCAGCGGCAAGCCTGACGTTATCGGGACGTTCCTGTTGAGATTCGTACTGAGCAATCCTGTGGGAGATGTCATGAGGAATTTCACGCTGAGAGTCGTTGCGGAACTGCCGAAGATTTCGCCCGCAAAGCTGAAGGACGGCAAAGTGGGCAAATCATACAGCACAACCATCAAGGCGAAGGGAAGCACACCCATAACCCTGAGTATGTCCGGTGTACTTCCTGCGGGTTTGACGTTCAACAGCACAACAGGGCTTCTTTCGGGAACACCTACGGAAGAATGCAGCAACCTTCCCATAAAGATCACTGCCTCGAACATGGGCGGAGACGTTGAGAAACTATATCTGCTGACAGTGAAGGGGACTGCACCGGCAATCACGAGCAAGAAACTTCCTGACGGCACAGTAGGCAGCTCGTACAGTACAGAGATTGCGGCGACTGGTTCTGCTCCGTTGACGTGGAGCGCGGCGGGACTGCCCGGAGGACTCAGACTCTCGGACGGGACTATCTCCGGAACTCCGACAGAGGCGGGGACGTTCAAGGTAGAGATTACGGTGTCGAACAACATGAAGTCCGTAACGAAGAGGCTCAAGCTGAAGGTAGCTGCTGCTGGAAACTCTGCGAGCCTGACTCACGGGACAATCGGCATGTTTTCCGGCGAAGTGGTGAGTGAAGTTTGCGAGATAGTTTCTGAACTCGGAACTGTGAGCGTGGACGAGTCTGGTATGCATGAATTTGGCGTGAGGCTGCGTGACGATGTACCTGTGGGGGCAAAATTGGTGTGGATGGCAAATTCTGATGAGCCTTCGGATGATGATGATATAGCAGAATTTTATGCATCAGACGGCCAAGAAATAGCGGATGTTCCCGAAGACAGAATAATAACTGTGTCTGCGTGGCTGAATACTGGAAGAGTCTACAACCCAGCTATAGCAGTACGACACTGAGATTTCCGGATATGCCCCCGGCCAAGTGCTGGGGGTATTTTTTGGATTCGGCATCACATGCACCCTAACTCACACACCGTCTTCAGCATCTCAGGCAAGAATCATTCGCAACACACTCACCTGATTCTGCATGGATGTCGACACTCCGAGCAGTTGTGATCGCAGTGCTTAGTCCCGCGTATGAACTTCAACGCAAAGTACACCCCCGCAGCTACAGCTATTCCCAACAGAACATCAGCCATACTCATCACAATTCAGCCCCCACTCAATTCATCGAGCCTAGAATACCCTTCAGCTTCTCGTTAACAGCATCCAGACTGTACGCCAGCCGCAAACACGTCAACATTAATAGCTCTTCCTGCTTTGTCCCTTTGGAGATTTCCCCACATGCTTCATCAATGAGGTCCTTCACCCTGTCCATAGAGTCATTGTCCAGCGAAGTATTTACGGTGTAAACGCTCTTGCCTATGTTCAGCGTAATATCTCTAGACGGCTTCATAATCATATCTTCACCTGATGAGTAATAAGTGTTCGAGTCTGGAGGCCTTCATGTCGGAATATGCCCTGTCGATTACTACATGTTTATAGGCCTGAACAAATGCCTTGTCGCGCTCAAGAGACCCTGAAGACTTGCGGGCTAATTCTGTGCGTAAGTTATTGCGTTCGGTTAAGAGCTTAGTAATCTTGTGAGCTAAAGTGTCTGCTAAAAATTCGGCCTGTTTGAGATTTCCTGCCATAAAAAAATCACCCTCTGTGATTCTAGCAGAGAGTGAGTGAATTTTTACCACCGGAATACTTTTACCGGATAGTATAGCCCTTGTGCTTGAGAATATCCCTGACTGCGTTATGCACTGCCTCGACTTCCTCAACAGTGAGGGTTCTTGCGTGAGACCTGTAGCTCAGAGTATACGCCAAGCTCCTGAAGCCTTCGGGAATGCCTTTGCCTTCGTACACGTCAAACAGCCTTAAGCTCTCAAGAGTCAACTCGCTATTTCCGGTCTCAGTAACGGCACTACGAATATCCTGCATGACTTCGTGATTGGGCTTGTCGATCGCTACCAGCAAAGAAATATCCCTGAACGATGCCGGGAACTGACTCGCAGGGGTGAACACGGGCTTGCTGGCCTTGAGCAATTTCGTCATGTCCGCCTCAAACGCATACACTCCGGAAACGTCAAGCTCCTGCTCGATTGCGGGCTTAAGCCTCCCGATCCAGCCGACTACTTCGCCGTCAATGAGTATATCCGCGCACTGTCCCGAATGCATGAAGCTCTGCACTCCTGCCCTGAACTCCGGAACATATCCCCGCGAACGAATCACTGCCTCAGCGTCAGCCTTCAGCTCGTAGAATCCTTCAGACCTGTCGCCGTTCACGGACCTGTTGTCTTTCCCGTTGTAGAGTATCGCGGCCAAGTGTTCGGGTTCTGCGTGGTCAGTGTCGGTTTTGAGGAACACTCTACCCTGCTCAAAAGCTCTCACTGGTTCACGGTATCCAGCATCAACGCAGACTTTCAAGCCCATCAACAGACCTGGCAATAGAGTCGTACGCATAGCCATCTGGTCGCGGCTTATGGGGTTAGCTATCGTGAGCGGATGAGCCCGTAAATCGTCATCACTCAGGCGCAATTTTTTCGGGAAGTCCTCAGGCAAAAAGCTGTATGTCAAAACTTCGGTATACCCTCGCGAAATCATTGCCTGCCTGATGTGTGAGGATAGGTGCATATTTTCGCCGATGTCTGCACGTGTTGGCATCTCTCCGGGCAATTTATCCGGAGCGTCATTGTAGCCCCTGAAGCGTCCGATTTCCTCGATCAGGTCCTCCTCGATGGCAATGTCCGGTCTCCACGTCGGGGGCATGAACACTCTGCTGTCCCCTGCGTCCTTAAGCTGCTTAATCCCGAAGCCGCCAAGTATCTCCGCTGCCTCGTGCATGTCGTCCCACGAGAGATATGTACCGAGTTTTTTGCGAGTGAGAGTCACGGGTTGAGGTTTATGGGTTTCGTTCTCCGCCGACAACGGAGCATAATCTACTTTTGCGCCGCACCATTCCCGCATCAATGCACACGCTGCACTAAGAGCTGTCTTGCTGAGTTCGGGGTCAACAGTCCTCGCGAACCTGAAGGCTGCTTCCGAGTTTATGCCGAGCCTCCGTGAAGTATGCCCTACCCTTATCGGCGAGAAACACGCGCTCTCGATTACGATAGTACTCGTGTCCGGATTAATGCCTGTCTGTTCTCCGCCCATGACTCCCGCAAGAGCTATAGCCTCACCTCCGGAAGTGATGAGCATATCGCGCTGAGTAAGTGCCCTGTCCTTGCCGTCAAGTGTAGTCATGTGTTCGCCCTCGTGAGCAGCCCTGACTGTGATTTCCCGTGCAGGAAGAGTATTCAGGTCGAAAGCATGTAGCGGCTGGCCGAGCATGAGCATCACGTAGTTCGTAACGTCCACAGCGTTGTTGATGGGACGCATGCCCAAGTGAGCGAGGTCGATTTTTGCGGTGAGTGGTGAGCCAGAGATTTTTGCTCCGGTGGCAAGCCCCAGCCTGTAGCAGAAGCAGCCCTTATCCGGCAGAGAGATGCTCCCGAAGTTTTCGCACCACTTTTCCGTTTGGTGTAACTGCTCCATCCAGTGAGGAATCTTTAGGCGTGAATGAGGATACAAGCCCTTGATTTCGCGCGCCATTCCGAGAAGGCTCAACGTGTCGCCGCGGTTAGGGGTAATCGACACATCAAGTATCACGTCACCGATATGGTAGAGTTTTCTAGCGTCATCACCGGCTTGTGCGTCACGCGGAAGTATCAGCAATCCCGAAGGATCATCCACGTCATGCATGCCTAACTCCTCAGCACTGAGCATCATTCCGTAGCTCATAACGCCGTGAAAATCCCTCGTCCCCATCACAGTCCCGTCAGGAAGCACAGCACCTTCACCCGCGTAGAACACCATATCACCCTGATGCATATTCTTCGCGCTGGTGACGCAGACTTTCCGGCCTATTCCGGTGTCCAGATGAGCAACGTAGTACTTGCTTTCCGCAGGGTGCTTTTCGAGAGCGTCAATCTTGGCCGCAACAACGCCCTTCATTTTGCCCGCGCAGTGAGTTATGCCCTCGACTTCAGACCCCGAAAACGTCAGCCTATCCGCCAATTCTTCAGGGGTAATATTTTCCGGGACAATGTCTATAAATTCTTTGAGGAGTTCCCAAGAAATCAGCATTAGCATTCACCTCCAAAGCCAGACATGAAATAGCTCACGTTCCCGTCAAACAGCAGGCGTAAATCCGCAATCCCGTACTTCAGCATAGCCATACGGTCAAGCCCGAATCCGAACGCGAAGCCGTTGTACACATCAGGGTCAATCTTTCCGGCGCGTATGACATTCGGGTGAACCATGCCCATACCTGCGACCTCAAGCCATCCCGTGCCATGACACACGCGGCAGTTTGGGTTATGCCCTGAACACTCCACGCACTCGATATCCAGCTCCATGCTCGGCTCTGTGAACGGGAAATAGCTCGCCCTGAATCTGGACTTGAGAGACCTCCCGAAAAATGCATTGACCATCGCGGTGATAGTGCCCTTCATCTCGGAGAATGACACATCTTTATCGACTAGCAGCCCCTCCATCTGGTTGAACATAGGCGAGTGAGTCGTGTCGTTGTCCCTGCGATAAACTTTTCCCGGACAGACTATTCTTAACGGTGCGCCGTATTTCAGCATTGAGCGAACCTGAACGGGTGAAGTGTGTGTACGGAGTAATGAGCCGTCGGGGAAGTAGAAAGTATCCTGCATGTCTCTGGCCGGATGCCATGACGGGACATTGAGGCACTCGAAGTTGTAGAACTCCTCCTCTTTTTCCGGCCCTGACGCTACGGAATACCCCAAGCCCTGCATGATCTCCGCGATCTCGTACATTGTCTGCAGCACCGGGTGAAAAGCTCCTGACCTCCTGCCCTTCGCCGGAAGAGTAACATCAATCCGTTCACTGTGTTCTACGCGCTCATTCTCAGCGTCCCGGATTCTGCGGCCTGCCTCGTCAAGTTTTGCGTCTATCTCGTCACGAAGAGCATTCATTTCTTGGCCGGCATGTTTGCGTTCATCGGGAGGAAGTTTCCCCAGAGACCGGAGCAGTAACGTCAACTCCCCTTTTTTGCCTGTGAACCTGACGCGAAGATCATCAAGCTCCTGCAAACTCCCAATAACATTAAGGGACTCCATGAAGGAATCCCTTACAGCACTAATATTCAGTTGTTGAAGCTCGGACATTACTTCACATCTTTCACTTTCTGTACGAGCGCGGAGAAGCCTGCGGGGTCATGTATTGCCATTTCGGAGAGCATCTTCCTGTTGAGGGTGATACCTGCTTTCTTGAGGCCGTTCATGAACACGGAATAGGTCATACCTTCAGCCCTGACTGCTGCGCTGATTCTGGTGATCCACAGCCTGCGGAAATCCCTCTTCTTGCGTTTTCTGTCGGTGTATGCTCTGGACAGTGCGGCCAAGTAAGCCTCTCTGGCTCTGCGGTAGACGTTTTTGCGCTGACCCCAATAGCCTTTGGTGAGCTTGAACAGCTTCTTGCGTTTCTGATTGCTCTGTGATGCACCTTTAACTCTCATGATTCATCAAGTCCTTTCTAGTCGCTAGTCATACGGGAGCAAATGCCTCATCTGTTCGGTGAGGGTGTCAGACACGTAGCCGGTTTCCTTAAGCCTGCGGAGGCGTGAGGGTTTTTTGTGGACGAGGATGTGAGACCTGCTGCATTTCCTGTAAGCGAACTTGCCGGACGCTGTTTTGAAGAAGCGTTTTTTTGCGCCGGAGTGTGATTTGAGTTTCTGTTTTGGCATGAGAAAAATTATTCTGCTACATAAAAGCGTAATAACATGAGATAAACACTTCCATGAATGTTCCTCGTTCTACCTGTCATATTTAGCATAGCTACTAGAGTTTGTCCGGAGCTTTTTCTCGCGAGCTTCCCGCAAAGACTTTGTACGCTTCAGCGTATGCCTGCGGTGGAGATTCTCTTTTCAGGTATCGAGTTCCAATTTTTATAGTGCTTTAGCTTGTGTTTGTTGATCTCTAACCAACTGTAGCAGATTCTATCCTCCTTAGTAAGATTTAGCGATTATTTTCAGGTTAGAGTACATTATTACGTTAATCTGCTTTTGTCGTTGCTGCTGGTGAAGCTGTTTTAGCTGACTGTTTAGGAGCTTTCGAGCTGTCCTGAGTTTTCGGTGCTTGAGAGGCTGCCTGCTGTTTTGAGGCTGGTGTATTTGCCTGCGGTGTCAATAACATGCGCATATACCTTCCTTCCATGACGGGTTTGCCTTCGCATTTGCCGACATCTTCGCATTCAGCTATGACCCTGTTCAGGACTTCCTCGCCTCTGTCGAGAAATGACATCTCGCGCCCCCTGAAGAACACCGAGACTTTGACTCTGTGTCCCTTCTCAAGAAAAGCCCTTACTGCCTTAGTCTTGAAGTCAAAATCGTGGTCATCAATCTTCGGCCGCATTTTGATCTCCTTGAGTTCTTGGACTTTTTGCTTTTTGCGTGCATCCTTCTCCTTTTTCTGGAGCTGATACCGATATTTGCCGTAGTCCATGATTCTGCAAACTGGAGGCTGTGCGAGCGGAGCTACTTCCACGAGGTCAAGGGACTGCTCATGAGCCATCCTGATAGCTTCAACAGTGTTAGTGATTCCTACCTTAGCCCCGTTTTCGTCGACGAGCAGCACTTGCGGTGAAGTGATCTCGTAATTGACGCGCGGGGTGTTATCGTCATTGCCGGGCAAAATTCCTCCTCCTTTCGTAATCTGCCGCAGCTGAGAGCATACAAAAAATCAGGGTCAAGCTCGTAAAAGCAATTCCCTGATGATATATGCATAGAGTAATAGATTCAGAGTGATTAGCTTCTTAGTTCCCTGACAGTACTCTTTGAGTGAGACCGAAACAGGGGAGCTTGTATGTGAGAAAATATAGCACAGATTTTCCGAGAGTGCAAAAAGTTTTCAGCTACATTCCGAAACGTTCAGAGTGACTCCGCTACGATAAACATGTACAATCTTGCACAAATTTATACTGTGGTATTCTCGCGATATACCTTCCTGCTTCAGTGAGCCCGATTTAGCCGAAGCTCTCCACAGGCTTCAATTCCCTAGTAGCGATAGGTACATAATTTTCTCTGCTCATTGATAGGTTGAATATCTTGCGGATGAAACCCATTATGCTTTGGTTATCGCAATAAAAAATTCTCCATCCAGCCACCAAATGTTCAGTACTCAACGGCTCACCAAGTGTCGCAGATTGTATCAGGAATATATATTTTTGAATAAATTAGTATAAACTTTGAGTAAATTTTTCGTAACAGTTATTATCCCAGCATCTCAAGCCTCCGCAACTCATCACCCTCATATCTGTACACAAGCAGTAAATCCGGCCATATATGACATTCACGGCAGCCTTTCCACTAAGCATATGGTCTCTGTTTTTCGGTGGACGATATACATCATTCACAAGCATCCACGTAATACGGTCAACTTATCCGCCATGTGCCAGAAGGTTTTTATAGATGCCTATGTATTCGCGCTTGAAATCACGTTTATACAGCGTCCTGTGTATGGCTGTCCTCATTGTCTACATCTTCGCGCCAAATGTTGATTTCCTTGCAAAGTTCCTCGATCGCCATTGGACCTTCGCCAATATCGTGTTCGTCCTCATACAGCGCACACAGAGTCCCATACGTCGGGTTACCGTACCTGTCGTAAAACGCCATCTCATACGCCGAAGCATCATCCTCATAATCCGGATCGTACTCAAACCGTGCTCAAAGCTCTTCCATCGATATTTTGCGGTCAGGCTTCACCCAAAAATTTTTCTTCTGAGTCTCCATATTTCTCACCTCATCTCACAAAATATTTCCCCTCACATCCTAACTCCGGCCAAGTCATACCAGCCGAGTCATAGTACTTTCTGAACAGCTCATCCACTATATGCTCCCGTATCAGCAGCTAAGGATGTCATTTACTCGCAATAAAGGTGAGTGGATAAAGAGATATGGAGTGAAAGCCTCAAGACAGTGGGAAATGGCAATCAGAAGCGGTATTTGTTCCTGCCAGTGTAGTAACAGAAGCAATCAAAGCAGAGATGCAGTGCGTCATGAAACAGCCCGAAATGGCAAAAATTACTTACAACAAGGAGAGACAATCATGAAAGTAGTACACGAGAGCAAAACGATGAGCAGCCAGTGGATAAAGCAGGCCGAGCCGATATTGAGTGAGATGTTGAGCAGTTGGCACTTGATACCGGTAGAAGGTGATGATTACGCAAGCAAAGTACTGGAATTTACGTGCGGGATAGACTACCTGCTAATTTGCGAAGGCACACCAAACGTATATGGAGTAGCTAGTCGCATCCAGAGCGGGAAGAACTACCGTACATTCACCGTGCCTAAGTGACGTGTTAATCGTGATGAGGATACCGGAAATCTTAGACCGTTCTACACGATGCAGGTATATTTATCCGGAGACAAAATAATCGGTTTAGGCATGATTGAGACTGATGACTTGATGGAGTTTATAGAGCGCGGATTAGCCGAAGCAAACTGGAAATACTATGTGTGCAAGTGGGATGCCTTGCGTGAAGCAGAGTACGCTGTGATGGAGTACCGAGTCGAGCCGGAAGCAGAGGACACTGCCAAGAAGGAAGCTAGTCAGAAGCATTTTCGTGTGTACAAGAACGGTCAGGAGTACAAGGACGAAGAGGCTATGCATGAGTTGGCCAAGAATGTTGGGATAACCTACGAGGAAGTAAATGATTTGATAGAAGAGTTTTTTAGCGAATAGGGAGGAATATTGATGAGAAAGATATTGAGTTCAGTAGCAGTAGCAGTATTAGCAGCGACACAGGCATTTGCGAGTGTGGATATAGATGCGACAAACTTTCCAGATGTAAGATTTCGCACTTATGTTAGCCAGAATTTTGATGAGAACTCTGACGTGATATTGAGTGATGCGGAGATAGCAGCAGTGAGGGCTATTGATATGCGTGGAGCATTGTCAAATCTTTCTGGAATAAACTTGAAGGGGATTGAGAATTTCACAGCATTGAAAAATTTGGCTTGTACTTTCATGATAGACACAACCACTAATGAGTTCAATTATACAGACTTCAAGACAGCATACGGCCTTGATTGTGAGATTGATGATTCGTATTTTCTCATGATACATATTGACGTAGATGGACGTGATGGATTGATGACCCCGCTAATTCGCGACATAGCTGATGTATCTACAGGAGATTACATTCTGAAACTTCCCGTGCATGGGGATCAGGACGTAGAGAGTATTTCATTCCGTACGAAAGGTAATATCAACACGGAAGTACATGTGTTGCCGTAGAGGTGATAGAGAGGGACGAAAAAGGCCGTTTCATGCCTGGAGTGTGCGTTAATCCCGGCGGCCGTCCGAAGGGTAACCCTGCCGTGAAAGAGCTGCTCAAGAAGCACAGTGTAGACGTAGCCGAAAAGGTAGTAGCCTTGCTGAATTGCGGCAACCCCAAGATAGAGTTAGCGGCAGCACAGGAGATACTGAACCGAACAGAGAGCAGGCCTTTACAGGTACAGGATGTGCAGATGGACGTAACAGGGGTAGACGTACGCACCCACATCAAAGAGCTGTTGTTGCAGGAAAATGGAACTGGACGAGCAGGAACTACAGAGCCAGATTGAGGCAGAACGCAGGGCTATGCAGTCATTGATAGCGTTTAGGGATGAGTATATTCCTAGCGATGATGATGTGAAGCCCGCGCCGTTTCATGAAGAATGGAGCAATATCCTGCTGAACGGCCAAGAGAATTTTGCTATCGAGGCGTTTCGAGAGAGTGCAAAGACACAGATAGTCATACGTGAGAACTTGCTACATGCTTTGACATACCCACAGCCTAACCGGAGCTATTTGGTGATAATCTTTGCGAACCAGACCCTAGCGAGTACACTACATGTTATAATACATTCATACTTATTCACACTCAATCATAAATTGCCGCGTGTAATATTAATGTAAAGCCCCTTTACAAAAATAAACCCTTGCTATTACTGCAAAAGCCCCTCAAAAATTTTCATGAATTTACGCGAAAAAATATTGCCATGCGAAAAATTTAGTGCTGTGGGACTGGTTCAGTGATGCCTTCCAGTACAATCTGGGCGCGGTAAAAATCTGGTGGGAACGTAACGAGGACTGGCAGGAAGAGCATTTAGAGTACGTAGACGCAATGACGTTGATGCAGATGCAGATGAATGAATGGTGCAGTGTGGAGCAGGCATATGGCCCTGACATGTTCGGGAACTACCATATAGATTATCGAGTTGGCAGGCTGAAGAGCAACAAGCCCGTGATTGAGCCGGTGAGGGTAACAGATTTGCGGTGGTCTCCTGAGGCCAAGAATCTCAACGAAGCAAACTTTGTAGCGCACCGTCAAGCAGTGAGTGCTGACCATTTACGCAGGCGAGCAAGGGCAGGAGTGTATGACCACAAAGCAGTGGAGAAGGCCATAGCTAACGCAAGCAACGGCGGAGTAATCTACGGGACATTCGAGACTGAACTTAACGATGAGCTAGAGCAGCGGCCAAGAGATGATGACACCACCAGAGCGTTATTCGAGCTGTATGAGTGCTACACGAAGCTGGACATTAACGGAGACGGCTTACTTGAGGACGCAATAGTTACCGTAGTCGAAGATGAGTTGCTGAGAGTTGAGGAAAATCCGCTGGGTAGAGTGCCGATATTTACGCTTTCGCCAGTGCGTGACCCGTTCAAAGTATTGACGGATGTTTCACTGAGTGAGATTGTGGGAGAAGTCCAGACGATAAAGACAGCCATGATGAGTCAGCTCTTGATGAATACGGTGAACACGAACAATCAGCGTTGGTTTATCAATGCGGCAGGAGTGGACGTGAAGGACATACAGCAGGGCAGACAGTACATCAAGACGAGCGGAGACCCACGCGCGATAGTGTACCCGTTTCCGCAGCAAGGGCTAGCCCCCTGGACTATGAGCTTGTTCGAGTACCTAGAGGGAGCGTTGGAGCAGTGGACAGGAAAGACG
>JAFTBT010000106.1 GCA_017455085.1 Synergistaceae bacterium | reverse complement strand
TGCCTTAAGTGTTTGTGTGGGTCTAGTGATCGGTCTCGGGATATTAAGATTTCATGCGGCTCGGCTCGCGTATTATCTTGAGTCCGTAAACCAGTCCATACAGCGATATTCAGATGAGGAAGTCATTTTGCGTCAGGAGCTGTCTGCTCTTGTGGCTCCCATCAGAATCTACAGCTATTGCCGCGAAAGTCTGGGTATGCAGAAAGCCGTAAAGGCCGAGATTCTTCCGGTCAGAGTCCTCAACAGGGAGCTTACCGCGTCAAAGAGAAATACCCCTTCAGTGCTTCAGGGCTGGCGTTCAGGGCTTGCGTGGCTGTTCGGCCGCTAAAGGCAGGAATGTATCATTATGTCATCACACAAGAATCGGGGGGCAGCTAGTCCGTGGTCGTTGTTCGTACTGTTCTTCGTGATCATCAGCGTAACTCTGGTAGCACGTCATTGTTACCCGGAAATCAGAGTCTTGCAGCAGTCACAGCACCAATACTGGCGGAAAGTCCCCCTCAAATCCACACGAGGCATAATTCAGGACACGAAAGGCAACGCGTTAGTAATTTCCGAGACAAAACCCACATTTGCCGTTGACCCCAGCAGAATCACTTCACAGGACCTTGACGCACTCGCACAGATTCTTTCACCGGACATAGTCGCGAAAATATATGCTTCCCTGAACACAAAGAGCAAATTTCTGTGGATAGCCCGCAAACCTTCAGAAAGAGAGGCCGAAAAACTCTCAGCCATCAAGGCCAACAGCAAGGCCATAATCCAGATTGATGAACCCTACAGAAAATACACCAGCAACGGCTTGATGTCGCATGTGTTGGGATTCTGCGACATGGACAACAAGGGGCAGGCAGGCATTGAGCAGGCTTGGGACTCTACGCTCTACAACCCGCCCGGGCAGAAAATCGTGGTGAGACGTTCAGGATCGCAGGCGGCCTCGTTGATGGACAATACTCCCGAACGCCGAACGGTGACTCCAGTCGTTACTCTGACTCTGGACAGCAGAATACAGTACGTTGTGGAAAAGCACCTGTACAAGACCGCAGAGGCCAACGGCGCGAAATGGGCAGTAGCTTTGTGCATGAACCCGATGACCGGAGAGATTTACGCGATGGCGAGCTACCCGACGTATGACCCTCAGGACAGGAGGAACATGGATTTGGACGCGCTGGTCAACGCCGCAGTCAGCAGGGGCTACGAACCGGGGTCGACCTTCAAGCCGATATACATGGCTGTTGCGCTGGACAGGGGCATAGTTCAGCGTGACGAGATGTTTTTCTGTCCGGCTCGTCTCAAAGTTGCGGACGGGTATATTCGCGAGTCGGATGCTCGTGTAGCTTTGGGCAATGTTGACACTGCTGCGCTGTTGGTGAAGTCGTCGAACGTAGGGATGGCGCAGATTGGAGTCCGAGCTGACAGGATGAAGACGTACGAGAGTTTGCAGGCTTTAGGATTCGGGAGGGAATCAGACGTGGAATTGCCGGGAGTGTCTCGTGGGATTCTTCCGTACCCTGATAACTGGCGGGGGATCACTCCTGCGAATATCGCGATAGGTCAGGGACTCGCGGTGACTCCGTTGCAGCTTGTGACGGCGATGTCTGCGGTGGTGAACGGCGGCCGATTGATGAGTCCGTATATCGTGAAGAGAGCAGTGAACTCTTTGGGTGAAGTGGTCTACAAAGGAGAGCCTAAGGTGTTGCGTGAAGTGATGACCCCTGAGACTACGGAGTGGATTCGTGAGGCGATGAGGAGAGTTATCACGGAAGGCACTGGCAGGAGAGCAGCGACGAACCTCACGGAAGTAGCAGGCAAGACCGGTACGGCACAGGTTGCCGGAAAAGGCGGGTATGCTCCTGGAAAATATGTAGGGTCATTCATAGGATTCTGGCCGTATGAGGATCCGAAGTATATTATGCTGATAGCGATAGGAGAGCCCACAAGCGGAAGGTATTACGGCGGAGATGTAGCTGCACCGGTGTTCAAGTCGATACTTGAGGAAATGGCGGAACTGGAATATTTCTCGTGATACGTGAGTTGCTGAATGATGAAGTGTATTTACTGAGGAGCTTTCTGTATGACGCAATATTCATCCCTGAAGGAACATCACCGCCGGACAAATCCATAATAGAGACTCCGGAATTGCAGGTATATATTCAGGATTTCGGCAGCATGAAGAGCGATAAATGCCTTGTTGCTGAAGTGAACGGTGAAGTTGTCGGGGCGGTGTGGTGCAGAATCATGAACGACTACGGCCATATTGATGACGAGACCCCATCACTGGCAATATCTGTACGCAAAGAGTATCGAGGCAGGAAAATCGGCACTGAGTTAATGCGGGCAATGCTTGAGGCTCTGAAACAGTCGGGATATTCACGAGTTTCACTGTCGGTGCAGAAAGCTAATTATGCCGTAAAAATGTATATTGACTTGGGATTTGATGTGTTTTCTGAGAATGACGGAGAATATATAATGCGTATAACTCTAACATAAAGGCAGGTTAATACTTTGAGCGTAACATTTAGGGATGTCCTGAAGTTCATACAGGCACGGAACAGCAGCGTAAAAGCCTGTGTGCAATCTCAGGACAATTTTGATACCGAAATAACGGACGTATTTTCTGACAGCAGGGAAGTCAAACCCGGTACACTCTTCGCGTGCATCAAGGGCGAAACTTCCGACGGACATGCTTTCGTCAAGGCCGCAGAGTCACTCGGAGCGTGCGCACTCCTCTGCGAACACGAAGTAGACTCTCCACTCCCGCAAATAGTTGTCGGCAAAGTCCGGGACTTATTGGGCGAAGTTGCTTCACTGGTTTACGGCAACCCTTGCGGAAAATTGCTCATGGTCGGAGTCACTGGCACCAACGGCAAAACCACAACCACATACATCATCAGGAGCATACTTCAGGCAGCAGGAATGAGGGTCGGACTCTTAGGCACAATCATAGAGAGCGACGGACTCACCGACAAGGACGCAGACAGAACTACCCCCGAAAGCAGCATAGTCGAACGCCAGCTTGCGCAGATGGTCAAGAACGGGTGCGGAGCTTGCGTGATGGAGACTTCATCACACGGGCTGTATCTTGGCCGGCTCAAGGGTGCGCGCTACGATGTGCCTGTGTTCACGAACCTGTACCCTGAGCATCTGGATTTTCACAAGGACATGGAGAGCTATTTTGCGGCGAAAACATTACTCTTCACCGACTACACAAAGCCCGGATTTCTCGGTGCAGCAAATTACGATGACCCTTGGGGAAAAAGACTGCTAGCACAGTTTCCGGAACGTGTTCGGGGATTCGGACTGACTCACGGTGCACAATTCGCGGTTGTCGGCTCACAGCTCAGTCTTGACGGAACAGAGTTAGTGATTCAGCGTGAGGGTTTCGGGAGCATTTCACTGCACAGCCCGTTAGTCGGGGACTTCAACGTGATGAACACACTGTGTGCTGTTACGGCGATGACCGGCCGCGTTGAGGTTGAGGCCATAATGAACGGAGTCGCAAACGTCCCGCAAGTGCCCGGCAGACTCGAACGTATAGACCTCCCGAACGGAGCATGTGTGTTTGTGGATTTCGCGCATACACCTTCAGCGTTGAGGAGTGTACTCGGAACGATCAGGAAACTTTCAGGCAACGACAGGCGGATAATCTCAATGTTTGGTCATGGCGGAGGAAGATACCAGCAGAACAGACCGGAGCTAGGCAAGGCAGCGTCAGAGTATGCTAACGAGCTGATAATCACTTCAGACAACGCACGGAATGAAGAACCTCAGGACATAGCAAACGCAATTGCAGGAGGTGCGAATATTCCTCACAGGGTGATTCTCGACAGACCAGAGGCCGTGAAATTTGGACTGGAGAGCCTGAAACGCGGGGATATACTCGTGATTACTGGCAAAGGCCCTGAGAAATTCATAACCATCAAGGACAAAAAAATACCCTTCAACGACGCAGAAGCAGTGAAAGCATGGAGGGATTCGCAATGAATATGACGTTAGGCGAACTTTTCGGGAATGTCCCTGAAGGATTCGAATCTATGGAGTTTCCTGGACACTTGGCCGTGGACAGCAGGGATGTGATTCCGGGCGGAGCGTTCGTAGCTCTTGAGGGAGAGAACACTGACGGACACAAGTATGTTCCTCAGGCTGTGGAGAGCGGCGCGGGACTCGTGATAGTCCGTGAGGGGAAAAAGCCCGAAGGTCTGAAGATTCCGGTGATAGAGCTTGCGAACCCTGAGCGTGATTTGGCGGATATAGCCTCACGAAAATTACAGGCACACATGACGGAGCATAACTTGCACGAGGTCATAGGCATAACCGGAAGTGTCGGCAAAACCACAACGAGAGCAGCCCTCCAGAAAGTATTAGCCCCGAAATTCGCGCTCCATGCTCCTGAACGCAGCTACAACACTCTTATCGGGTGCACTGCTACGATTATGGCAATGCCCATCGAGACGGAGATAGCTGTACTTGAGTTCGGTGCGAACAAGCCCGGCGAGATTAAGGAACTCACACAGTATTTTCCCCCGACAATCGCGATATTGACTGCTGTAGCTCCGGTACACCTTGAGGGATTCGGGAGTGTTGAGGGAGTTTTGGCGGAGAAGCTGGAGATCACTCACGCGACATCAATCAGCAAGATAATCTTCAACAACGATAACCCCTATTTGAGTGAGGCCTTCAAGTATGTCGTGAAGTCAATGGGTGTGGGCGAATGGAAGGACTCGGATTTTGTGCTTGCCGTTGACCGTTCGGAGTACACATTGCCGGCGTTGTCGTTCGTGCTGTCACACAGGGTATCTCAGGAAATCGCGCGCTTCACCGCAAACATTTGGGGCAAACATAACGCAATGCCCCTGTCCCTCGCAGCAGCAGTAGGTCACGAATTGGGAATACCCCTTCAGGAATCAGCGGAGGCACTCGGAGATTTTGAGGCACTCGAAGGGCGCGGAAGGGTGATGCTTCTCGATGAGGGGCATAGATTCTTGGTGGATGACGCATACAACGCTAACCCTGCCTCAATGCGGGCATCACTGGAGACGTTCAGCAAGGTAGTGTGCGCAGGAAAAATCGCGGTACTCGGTGAGATGAGGGAACTCGGGGAGAATGCGGCGGAGTTTCACGCGGAGATGGGTGAACTTTTCGAGGGGATTACCGGTGTGATTCTTGTCGGAGAAATTTGGCGTGAGGCATTTCCTGATGACGAAAAGGGCTATATTTTCGTGAAGGACTGGCACGAGGCAGTGAAGGCAGTGCGTGAGATTGAGGCAGAGCGTGAGATTCAGGGAGTGCTTGTGAAGGGATCACACAGTATCGGGCTAGAAAACGTTGTGAGGGAACTGACGGCATGAATTTCCTGACGGGAGCGGTATTTTTTGGGCTGAGCCTGATACTTCAGCATTACTGGATCAAGTACCAGAGGCGTATACACCTGACGCAGATACAGAAGTGGTACGGTGTGCAGATAGACACTGAGATAAAGGCGGCTACTCCTTCGATGGGGGGAGTAGTTTTTTTGTGGCTGGGGATATTGGCGGTGATAGTGAATCATTCTGTGGAGTCGCTGCTGTTTTGGAGTCTGCCGATTCTGAGCGGGCTAATAGGGTTCATAGACGACTGGCTGAAGTTTCGTACACACACCAGTGAAGGATTTTCGAGTCTGGCCAAGCTCCGAATGCAGTTACTTGTGTGCGGAGTGTGGGTGATTCTTGTGCATATGTCCGGGAGATTGGGACTGTGGCCGGGAATTTTTGACGGTGCTATGTGGCTGAGTATACCTCTTGCGTTTCTGATGACTGCGGGGACGGTGAACGCTGTGAATATCACTGACGGACTCGATGGCCTCGCGGGGGGATGCTTCATGATCTCGCTTGCAGTGATGATGATTCTGATTCCGATGAATGCGCTGAACACTGAAGTGCTGTGTGAATTATTCTTCATGGTTGGGGGGTTTATGTTCTACAACACGAGGCCTGCGAAGACGTTTATGGGAGATACTGGCTCGCATTTTCTGGGTGGAGCGTTGGCGGCGGTGTGTGTGATGAACGGGAGGACGTTAGCGATAGTGCCTGCGGGGTTTATGTTTATCCTTGAGATGCTGAGTTCTGCGGTGCAGATATTCACGATTCGGAAGCTGCGCAGAAAAGTGTTCTTGATGGCACCGTTGCACCATCACTACCAGATGAAGGGGATGGATGAGTCTGCGGTGACGTTGAGATTTTGGCTTGTGCATGCTGTGGGAGCGGTGATGATGTCGCTGCTGGTGGTGAGGCTGTGATTGTGCGGTGATGATGTAGCTGTTGGTGAGGCTGTGACTGTGCGGTGATGATGTAGCTGCTGGTGAGGCTGTGACTGTGCGGTGATGATGTAGCTGCTGGTGAGGCTGTGATTGTGCGGTGAAGTTGTAGCTGTTGCTGATGAGGCTGTGATTGTGCGGTGAAGATGTCGCTGTCGTTGATGATGATATTCTGAGAAAAATATACCGGGATTGCCTCAAAAACACTCCCGGTACTGTACACAAAGCCTTAATTCTTCACCAAATACGTTACCAACTCGCTTGAACCATCATCATCATAAGGGATTCTCAGGACTATCTCACACTCAAGACTGAACGGAGCTTCATCGAGGTAGACTCCTGACAGAAAATTTATGCGGTTATGAGGTCCGGTAAGAATATCTGCATTGAGGGCTGTGGCTTTAGCTTTTGGGGTTACGTGTTCGGTGATCATGGAGTACCTGTACTTTTTCAGCTTGGCAAGTACTTTAGTGATGTCGTCATTGCTGAGGTGCTGAAGTACCTGCCGGATGAGGCACATATCCCCGTCAGGCAAAGCATCATCCACAATATCGAGGCACATAAAATTCACGTGTTCTGAGGCAAAATTTTTCTGGTGGGAGATGATCATTTCTTTGACAATGTCAACGCCGGTATAGTTGATTTTGTCGCTGATGAACTTTGATGCTACGTTGAAGTCTCCGCAGCCGAAATCTACTACATGTTTTACGTCTGGGTGTTCAGTGAGGAAAGTCTTGATTAGTTCGCAGTAAGGTGATACATAAGAATCTGTGTGAGAGCCAGGGCCGGAATAGAATTTCTCAGCCCCCCCCCCACGTAGAATTACTGTATATATTTTCGAAGATTCCTTTTCTGCACACATTTCCGTAGCGGCGTTCAACTTCCCTGTGCAAAATTGACATCCTGACGCGGTAATAAATATCCCTTAGCACTCGGTTGTGCTTGAGTAAGTTCTTGAAGTATGACTTGATTCGCATAACAGTATATGTCTGCTGAATAAAAAGTGTAGTATCGTGTGGAAAACAGCTTACTATGAGAGTTCCTCGTTCTCCCTGTAGTATTTTGCCGAAGCTGGTAGAGTTTATCCTGCAGTCCGTAGGCTATTCCCGCGAGTTTTAAGCAACAGCCTGCGCTAACAAAATATCTCCATGGGTATCGAGTTTATAATGCTGTCGGTATTGATATGTTGATATGTTGTAGACACATGCACATCCCACACTCTGAACACTTACGCAGCAGTGGCCTAACCTCCTTTGTTATATTTTATATCGCATTTGACGGTAGAATACATTATACCAGACAGCAAAGTACCGATATTGTGTCGGCTACGATTATGAAGTGTGATTGTGTCGGCTACGATTATGAAGTGTGATTGTGTCAGCTACGGTTATGAAGTGTGATTGTGTCAGCTACGGTTATGAAGTGTGATTGTGTCAGCTACGGTTATGAAGTGTGATTGTGTCAGCTACGGTTATGAAGTGTGATTGTGTCAG
>JAFTBT010000105.1 GCA_017455085.1 Synergistaceae bacterium | reverse complement strand
GCAGAAAAATGTGCAGTATAGTGATATTAACGGGCATATGTTCACAGGGAGTCAGGTACTTGTTCCGATGATGACGTTCAAGGGCGGAAAGTGCATGTACTGCCAGAGCGATTTTGCCTGAACAGGAGGAATATATAGTGAAAATCGGATTTATAGGACTGGGAATCATGGGTAAGCCTATGGCCAAGAATCTCATCAAGGCCGGGCATGAACTTACTGTGTACAACAGGAGCAAAGCCGCAGTAGAAGATGTAGTAGCGTTTTCGCAGGGCAAAGCCAAAGCTGCAGAGAGGGCCTCAGATGTAGCAAAGGGTGCGGAACTGGTGCTTACTATGCTGCCGAACTCCCCTCACGTTAAGAGCGTTATGCTGGTCGACGACAAAGTAGCTGACTTCATGGAGAAGGGTGCAGTTTTTGCGGACATGTCATCAATCAACCCGATAGCCAGCCGTGAGATTGCGGAGGCACTTGCTGAGAAGGGAATAGAGATGCTTGACGCACCTGTTTCCGGCGGAGAACCGAAGGCCGTTGACGGGACATTGAGCTTCATGGTCGGAGGAAAGCCTGAAGTTTTCGCGAGGGTCAAACCCGTACTTGAGGCGATGGGTTCGAGCGTAGTGCTGTGCGGAGGAATAGGCGCAGGGAACGTGACGAAACTGTGCAATCAGGCAGTTGTTGCGATAAACATTGCTGCGGTGAGTGAGGCACTTATGCTAGGCAAGAAAGCAGGAGTTAATCCGGAGGCGATATATCAGGCAATCAGGGGAGGCCTTGCAGGTTCGACAGTGATGGACGCAAAAGCTCCGATGATTATGGACAGGAATTTTACGCCGGGATTCAGGATAGACTTGCACATCAAGGACCTGAACAACGTTTTTGACGCGGCCAAGTCTGTGGATGCTCCTATGCCGCTGACTGCACAGGTGTTCGAGATGATGAAGATACTTCACGGAGACGGCAAGGGTCAGTGCGATCACAGTGCTTTGGCGTTGGTGTACGAGAAACTCGCAAATACGGAGATTACTCGCGGCTGAGACATCATAGTTTTTTGCGGCTGGCGGTGAAAATACTGCTGGCCGTTTTTGTTTACGCGGAGTGCTTTTCCGGTAAAATATACTCATTCCACACAAACACTTCATACATTTTCAGAGGAGGGAAAAACTTTGCGTGACTACGTGAAACTTACTGACCGGGATAACGTTGCTGTAGCTACTCATGACGCTGCAAAAGGTACGGAGATTCTGCCCGGCCTCGTGCTGCTTGACGACATACCCCAAGCCCACAAGTTCGCACTAGTCGACATACCCAAAGACAGCGAAATCATCAGGTACGGCGTGGTTCTGGGCTATGCTCTTGACGAAATCAAGCGGGGTGCGTGGATCAATGAACACATGCTGAGGCTGCCGGTGTCTCCTTCAGTCGACAATATGCCTTATGGCGTGAACATCAGGAAGGATCTTCCCGAAGCACCTGTGAAAACCTTCATGGGCTATCGGAATCCTGATGGCTGGTATGCAGGAACACGGAACATTCTCGGCATTCAGACCACAGTCCAGTGCGTGCAGGGAGTACTTGACGTTGCTGTGGACAGAATCAGGCGCGAACTCCTGCCCAAATATCCGAACGTTGACGACGTTGTAGCTATCAACCACGCTTACGGGTGCGGAGTAGCTATCAATGCACCGAACGCCAAATTTCCGATAAGGGCACTCCAGAACATAGCCAAGCATCCGAATTTCGGCGGGCAGTTAATGGTGGTGTCTCTGGGGTGCGAAAAGCTGACGGTTGATACGCTGGTCGGCCCTGAGAACAACACTCCGGATAACGTTGTAGTACTTCAGGACTGCAAAGGCTTTGAGGCCATGATGACGGCGATACTTGGACTTGCAGAGAAGAAACTTGCTGTGCTGAATGCTCGTAAACGTGAAGAGCTGCCCTTGAGCGATTTGCTTGTGGGTATGCAGTGCGGAGGAAGTGATGCGTTTTCGGGCGTGTCTGCGAATCCGAGTGCGGGGTATGCTGCGGATTTGCTTGTGCAGGCGGGAGCTACGGTGATGTTCAGCGAAGTGACGGAAGTTCGGGACGGAGTACACTTCATTGCTGAACGCTGCGTGAGTGCTGAAGTCCGGGACAAACTCGCCGAAGAAATGCGCTGGTATGATGCGTATCTAGACGCTGGAGAGGTCGACAGGAGCGCGAACCCCACTCCCGGCAACAAGAAGGGCGGACTTAGCAACATAGTCGAGAAAGCTATGGGGTCAATCGCGAAATCAGGAACGAGTCCGATCGTTGAGGTGCTTTCACCTGCGGAGAGGCCCACAAAGCACGGGCTGATCTATGCGGCGACACCTGCGAGCGATATAGTGTGCGGACCGTGTCAGCTTGCGAGCGGTATCGGGCTTCAGGTGTTCATGACGGGAAGAGGAACACCCTACGGACTGGCGGCGGCTCCGGTGATAAAGGTGTGTTCGCGGAACGAGATGAAGGCACAGTGGCCGGACGTGATAGACATCAG
>JAFTBT010000104.1 GCA_017455085.1 Synergistaceae bacterium | reverse complement strand
GTCATCACCTGCAACAACAGCGTCATGCTCAGCGACAACATCGTCATCATCTACTACAGCTTCAGCATCATCACCAGTCAAATCCAAATCATCAGGCAATACTCCAAACCCTTCATCTGCTGCTACTGCTTTATCCTCCAACACGCTCTGCCCCTTCTTCATTATCATGTATGTATACCTCGACGGATTCGATATCATATGCTGCTCCGTCAAATACCGCAGAGATTCTTTTACCCTGTCCCTTAACTCTTTGCCATCCTGAGTCTGTATCAATGCCGTTACACCTAAATGTTCTGCTGCCAGAGTTATCCATCCTTTGGCAGTGATAGACCGGGGATTTCCTACCCTTAGAATCTCAAGCAGTGCCCTGCGTATATCCTCAGTGCTGGGAACAGGCATGACAATTTTTCACCTCTGACAATTTATGTGTGTTTCTAGCTGATAGGCAAAAATTATACTTCAAAATTTAGCTCGGGCAATATTGCGGGCTATAATACTCTTGACTTTATGCAAGGAGGTTTTTTACATGACCTACGATTTCACAACAACACACAAACGTTTTCACTCAGGTTCGGGCAAATGGAACGACCTTTTACAGTATGGCTACTCTGAAGACACAGACATCATCCCGTTCTCTGTCGCTGATATGGAGTTCACCACTGCTCCGGAAATCGTCGACGCTATCAAGCACGCTCTAGACTCCACCGTTCTCGGCTACGCTAACCCCACACCGGAATACCTCGAAGCCGTATGCTCATGGATGCACTCCCGACAACACTGGGACGCAAAACCTGAATGGATACTCAACACTCACGGCGTAGTTGATGCGTTTTTCGCAGCGGTTAGGGCTTTCACTCATGAAGGCGACGGCGTGATGCTCATGACTCCGGTGTATTATCCGATGTATATGGCTATAGACTTCACACACCGTAAACTCGTCGACTGCCAGCTCATCAACACAGGCACAAGCTACTCGATAGACTTCCCAGAGTTTGAGCGCATGGCCTCAGACCCAAACACCAAGATGCTGATTCTGTGCAGCCCCCATAATCCTACAGGCAGAGTCTGGACGCGTGAGGAGCTGACTCGAATCGGGGACATATGCCTGAAGAATCATGTGCTTGTCGTGTCTGATGAGATACATTCCGACCTGATTATGCCGGGACATGAACACACAGTGTTTGCGGGGATAAGTGAGGACTTTGCGCAAAACTCTCTGATACTCACAGCACCGAGCAAGACCTTCAACATTGCAGGCCTCCAGACATCAAACATATTTATCCCGAACGGTGAACTGCGGGCGAAGTACTTTGCGGAGCTGAGATGCTCGAACCCTAACCCCAAGTGCAATATTCTGGGCTATGTTGCTGCTGAAGCGGCATATAGGCATTGCGGCATGTGGCTGGATGAGTGCCTGAAGGTGATTGACCGCAACAGAAAGATCATCGCTGAGTTCATGGCTGAGGAATTTCCGCAGATAAAAATGCATGAGCTGGAGGGGACATATTTAGTGTGGCTGGACATGACGGGCTTAGGCATAGGCTTTCAGGAGCTGGAGCGGCTGAACCGGGAAGAAGCAGGGTTATTCTTTGACGAGGGGTATATCTTCGGGAAGCAGGGTGAATGTTTTGAGCGGTGGAATATAGCGTGTCCGGAGCGGTATATACGTGAGGCATTGACCCGCATGAAGGAAGTCTACAGCAAACACGTTAATATACTCTGATTCCCAAGCAGCGGGTTTTTATGGAGTATAATGTTCAAATTTCACACACCACTATTTTCACCATAATTACAGGGAGGATTCTCACACATGAAGCACAAAATATTTTACGCGTGGCTGATGATAGTTTTCTTTGCTTTCGTCAGCTTTGGAGGGTGCGGCAGTAGCTCTTCGGACTCTGGCAGCTCTAGAAGAACAGCTAGCAGTGTCAGCATGAAGGAAGCTTTTGACTCTGACGACATCAAGCAGGAAATAGTCTCTCAAGTCGTCAGCAATGACCTCATACTTGCCGGACTGCTGGAAGTGAAAATCTATCAGTTGTCCGTAAGCGGAGACGGCAATATCTGGATGGAGGACGCATCTTTCACGGAAGAGACCCAAGCACCAGCACTCTATGACCCCTACGAACTTCGCAGGCACTACGACAGCGAGGACGTGATAATTCTTGCGGAGGCAGATATTGACTTCATCAACAGGGTACGCACTGATCTCGGAGAATCCGCCGAAGATCCCAGCATAGTCGGAGAATCAGGCTGGCTTGAGGTCTACGCAATGTCCAGAATCAGCACCGGAAACTCGTTCAGACTCTACACGTACACAGTGCCTACGATGAACGACATTATCTACAGTGAAGGCACACCATCCCAGCAGGAAACTTCGCAGTACATAATAGACATTCTCAGCGGCGACGAACCCATCAGCGACGACGAAATTATCAGCGGCGACTATGAAGCACTGTACACGGCTGTTGATTTTGTAGTGGAACGCTGGATGAATCTCTTCGAGTGGATATCTTCGTTCGGTATCCGCAATATTTTCATTGATGTACTTTCGGAGGATATTGCTGCTGATGCTGACGGACAGACCCACACAAGCGAGTTTGTTTCGTCTGCGAAATTCTCTGCTGCTGGAGCTTTGGCTGAAGATGCCGACAGAAAGGATCACACACTGGATTTCTCATACACTGGCCTTACTGCTGAAGGGATAACTCATGAAGGCTGGAACAATGCAGCAATGGCCTTCACTATGAGCAGAACCAATAAGCTGAACTTGAAAGTATATTCCGCGCATTCATTCAAGACCGGAAATGATTATTACTACGTCCAGTCGAGTGCATACACTAACCCGAATAACTACAAGAAAGCTACAGTTGCACCTATCACAGGCTCATCAGCTCAATACCTTTACGGCTACACGAAATATCTCGGCTTTGAGGCATGGCTTGATGGCAGCACAGCAGACAATGTTGCTCTCATCGCGGCCAATCCTGCGAATCTTAAGGGCAGCCCTGTTTTGGACGAGGCAAAATACACCGGGACTACATCACACGACATAATCAGTTGGGCGGGAGTACACCAGTATACAGGCCCGTATGCTATTGACGGAGCGAGCTACTCGAACTCTCAGACATGGAAACCATACGGCTGGGACATGGTGAACAACTGCGGAGCGAATCATGCATCAAGTGCAGGGTGGTATGCGGATGTGTATCTTCCTGCGAGTATGTGGGGAACACTAATACCTGCCGGAGAAGCTACAAGTATGCTTTCGTACACGACAGACTGGGTTTGGGAAGTCAAGCCGGATTTCTGGAAGTCCAACAAGACAGTGAAGCTCAACATTGATTTTGACGTAAGGGATGGAGCAACAACATCATCATTTGAGCGTTCAGGAACAACTTATGACCGCGCAGATAAATGGTTCGGGAACAAACAGACAGCTTCCATAGTCTTAACGCCTCCGCCTCATGTAGCAGCAAAACTGGTCGGCCGTTCACTGAGCTCAACCGTAAACAGCTTAGCATTAGCCTCATACAACTTAGCAGCTCATTTCAACAATAAGCCTATCGTAGTGTTCTCGTACACTCTTGACGAAAAACCCGACACCCTCACGCTGAAGGTGCTTGCTGAAGAGGATTGGACTCTCTCCTACAAGACCAGCGACGGCGGAAACTGGGCAACTCTCTCGGAGACCAGCGGGAAGGCCACAGGTGCTAACCCTAAGGACATAGTTATTACTCTTGAGGAGAACAAAACAGGAATAAGAATGCTGCAGATAGATATTCAGAGCGGCCAAGACCACGCAGCAGTGAATATCTTGCAGAATAAATAGCAACGAAACGAGGTATTTTTATGGACATAACATATTTACTTTGGCTTCAGGATTTCCGCCTGAGCATCAATGACGCACTGACTCCATTCGTGAATCATCTTTCTACCTTTGCAGTTACGTATATAGTATTGCTGCCTGTGTTCGTGTACTGGTGTCTGGACAAGAAAAAGGGGTTATTCATTCTCTATGCGTGGAAGTTTAGCCAGACGATCAACGCGATTCTCAAGCTCACCGCCTGCATATATAGGCCGTGGATTAAGGACTCTAGAATCATTCCCGCGAACAATGCCATAGCCAGATCCGGAGGCTACTCATTTCCGAGCGGACACACGATGATGTGTACACCTTTATACGGCGGGCTGGCAGTCATCACGAAAAACAAGGCTCTGAAGTATTTTCTGGTGTTCATGATTCTGCTGACGATGATTTCGCGCAACTATCTGGGTGTTCATACTCCGCAGGACGTACTTGTAGGGTTTGTGTTCGGGCTGCTGGCACTGTGGCTGACGCAGAAGATATTTGCGTATCTGGACGAGCATCCGGAAAAAGATGTGCTGTTTATGGTTTTCGCATTCCTTGCCGGAGTCGGGACGCTGGTGTACATAACCTACAAGCCCTACCCGCTGGACTACGTTGACGGGAAATTACTCGTTGACCCTGTGAAGATGCAGATAGACTCTTGGGGAGATGCCGGAGGGTTTGCGGTGTTTGGAGTGCTTTGGTACATAGAGAGCAGGTTCATCAAGTTCACTCCCACAGGCTGGAACTTCAAGGGGGTATTGATTTGCGTGATAGGGCTTATCCCGCTTGGGTGGGCATTGGTGGATCTTGACGGCATAATGATGAGTACGGCGTTGGGGCCCCATGTAGGGAGGCTGGTGTCACAGATAATAACGCTGTCGTTCATGATGATAGTGTGGCCGCTGGTGATAAAGTTCCTCACCGGCAGGAAAGCAGACTAGCAGACCTGAAAATGCGTCCCCCTGTCGTAACTGATGGGGGGATTTTTGTGCATAAAAAATGCCTTAACGTGTTATCCGAATGCTTCAGATGTTAAGGCTTCTTTGCCATAGATATATATCACAATGGCGGACATATTGGCATACTCCCACTTTGTAGTATCGACAACACTGCCGCATTGCTTCGGTCTTACTATGTCTCCTCTAATGGTTGATGCCCCAACCATATGCGCGGAATTGTAACATATAATCGTGAAACTTGTTATAATTACCGGCGTAATCCCATAAATACAAAGGAGAGATTTTTCTCGATGGCAGACATAGTAACGCTAGTGATGGAGTCCCGTGAGAAGACGGGCAAAGGTGAAAATGGCCGTATCCGCAGGTCTGGATATGTACCCTGTGTGATGTACGGCCCGGAGATTCAGGAGAACATTCTCGGAAAAGTCAACATGCGCGAAATCGAGCGTATCTTGGCCGGCCGCTGGGAGTCTACCCGTCTAAATGTGAAGCTGCCCGACGGACGCGAGGAGCTATGCATAATCCGCGAGGCACAGCGTCATCCGTTGACGGACATGCCGTTGCACATAGACTTCCTGCATTTGGTGAGGGGACGCAAAATTACGGTCAGGATTCCTGTGGAGGCGACTGGCCGCGAAGATTCACAGGGCGTGAAGGACGGCGGAGTGCTTGAGGTGATTCACGAGCTTGAGGTTGAGACTCTGCCGATGAGCATACCTGACGTGATTACGGTGGATGTGTCCGGTCTGAACATTGGTGATGCTATCCACGTGAAGGATCTTGCGCTGCCGGAGAACGTGACGGCACTGGCTGATCCTGACGATGTAGTTGCAATAGTGGTGATGTCTCGCGGAGTTGAGGACGCTGAACCCGAAACGGAAGAGACCGCCGCAGCTGACGTTGAGGTAGTTGCGAAGGGTAAGGCCGCTAAAGAGGGCGAAGAGGCAGACGAAAAGAAGTAGCGTTGTTGCCCCTGTCTTTGGGGGCGGGTGGGTGAGGCTGCTGACTGTGGTCGCGTAGCTCGCCGAAGGCACGGCATGACGAGCAGGCAGCACTTTTCACCACGAAAACGCATTAACACGAGCATACTCACTGACGCAGCACAAAAAGGAGGAAATATCATCATGAGACTCATAGCCGGCTTAGGAAATCCAGGTGAGCAATACGCTTTTACCCGTCATAATATGGGCTGGCTATGCGCTGACTTTTTGGCAGTCAATAACGATCTGGGTCGTCCTCAGGAAAAATTTCATGCCCAGTTCTGGAAAATGGGTGATGTGATTCTCCTGAAGCCCTTAACGTTCATGAACTCCAGCGGTATTGCTGTCAGTGAGGCTGTGAATTTCTACAAGATAGAGCTTTCTGACATCCTGATAGTCTACGATGATATGGCTCTGCCTTTTGGGAAGCTCAGGCTGCGCGCTCAAGGGACAGCAGGCGGACACAACGGCCTGATCTCGATTCTGGGAGCGTTGGGAGACCTTCACGTACCCAGACTCAGAATCGGCATAGGACACCCGCCCGGAAGCATGATAAATTATGTGTTGGGGCATTTCCCGCCGGAAGAACACGACCAGCTCCCCAAAGTCATAGCACGAGCCGCTGATGCCGTAGACGTGTGGCTGAAGCATGACATCCAGCGAGCAATGACTATCGTGAACGCAGAACCCTCTGAAGAATGACTCAGGGGGTTTTATTTTTTGCAGAAGGAGTGATTATCATGAAACATACTCGGCGAACTTCATCGAATGTACTGCTGAACACGGCACTTCAGGAATTTTACGGTGCTGCTGACGAAATGGGACTCAGCGAAAAACTCATAGCCATCCTCAGCAGATCAGAACGCAGACTCCACGTCTCTATCCCCGTCAAAATGGACGACGGCTCTGTAGAAGTCTTTGACGGCTACCGTGTACAGCACTCCACAGCTCTCGGACCGTCAAAAGGCGGCATACGCTACGACTTGGGCGTTGACATGGACGAGTGCGAAGCTCTGGCCATGCTCATGACGTGGAAATGCTCACTTGCAGGAATACCATACGGCGGCGGAAAAGGAGGAATATGCTGTGATGCCCTGAACATGTCCAAAGACGAGAAGGAGAGAGCTACACGAACATATGCGGCAAGAATCGAGCCCATACTCGGAAAATGGAGCGATGTACCTGCACCGGACATGAATAGCTCCGGCCAAGAGATGGTCTGGATTCTGGACACAGTCAGCAAGATGCGCAGAAACCTGGAGCCTTCCGTGCTGACAGGCAAACCCGTAAATTTCTGGGGCAGCTATGGCCGAAACGAAGCCACCGGTCGCGGAGTCGCTACATGCGGGCTGGAGCTTATGCGGATTCTGGGCATTGACCCGGAGAAAACTACAGCAGCTATTCAGGGCTTCGGCAATGTCGGAAGCTACACGGCCAAGACTCTGAACGATGCGGGCGTGAAAATCGTGGGCATAAGTGACATCACAGGAGGCTATTATTCTGCGGGAGGCATTGACATTCACAAGGCCTTTGACGTGATTCGCAATCACCCTAAGAAATTGCTGGAGGGATTCGAGACTTTCGGAGGCTGTGAGAAAGTTGACGATGTGCTGTGCAGTGAGGCGGATTTTCTCTTTCCGTGCGCAAGGGACGGCGTGATAAATACACAGACTGCAAACGGGATCAAGGCTCGCTATATCGTCGAAGGAGCTAACGGACCAACAACTCCGGAGGCAGAAAAGATCCTTGAGGATTCCGGCGTGATGATAGTTCCGGATTTTCTGGCAAATTCTGGCGGAGTGATAGGCTCATATTTCGAGTGGGCGCAGAACTTGCAGGGAGCTTTCTGGAGCGAAGAAGAGTACAACAACAAACTCGTGCATATCATGAAGGGAAATTTCCGGCGTGTGTGGGACTATGCAGAGATGAAGCATGTGAAGATGAGGCGTGCGGCGACGATGGCAGCTATCCAGCGTGTGGCTGATGTTGTAGAAATGCGGGGAATGTTCCTGTGATGAAGAGCAGTGAAGCGTGAAGAGTACACTGTGAAAAGTTCTTCTGTGTGAAGTAATAATACTCCCCTCTGTCAATGTTAGGCAGGGGGGATTCGTTTTTAGCGGAGGCTGTCGATGAGGCGGGTAATCTTTTCCCTGAAGGAGCTGTACATGAAGTTCTGAGTGACTCTTTTGCGTGCGTTTTCTCCGAGCCTATTCCTGAGTTTACGGTCATTTTTCAGGGTCATCATAGCCTGAGCAAATGCCTTCACATCCATGTTAGGACACTCTATGCCTGTGACTCCGTCAAGGTTCACGTAATTCACTCCGCTTCCCGGTATAGTGAAAGTTACTGCTGGTTTCCCGAAGTACATGCCTTCAGCAAGGGCAATCCCAAACGCTTCATTCTTAGTGATTGACGGGAAAGCTATCATGTCTGCGGCCAAGTAATACGCATTGAGTTCTTCGTCACTGATTCTTCCGAGAAGTTTGACTCTGGGTTTGTTCTTGGCCAGTTCGTGCAGCTCGTCATTCAGGACTCCGACCCCTGCGATGAACACAGCAAAGTCATCATCAAGATATTCTGATGCCTCGATCAGGTACTTGAAGCCCTTGTACGGGACGAGCCTTCCTGCTGAGAACGATATAGTTTTGCCGGAGTATTCTTTCTTGATATTTTCTGCCATGCTCTGAATCTCAGGAGTGATCAAGATTCTTTCTGTGTTGACGCAGCACGGAATGACAGTACATTTTTCCTCGAACCTGCTCAGATACTTGCTTGCGTGTATATAATTCTGACTGGTAGCTATGACTGTATCTGCTCTCTCCAGAAGCTCAAGATTCTGCCTGTGAAAGAACAACCTCAGAAATTTTTGCCTGACTATATCCAGATGCCAGAACACTATGAATTTTATGCGCCTGTTTTTCTTCAGGAACGGAAGCAAGAAGTGAGCAGCAAACGGGTTCGGGTAATGCAGAATGACCACATCCGGAGCAAAATCCTTCATGAGTTTGGACAGTTCACGCTTAAACGTGAGGGATATCAGCTGTGATGCTAATTTGGCGACACTTCCGCACCTGATGACTTCAACGCCTTTGAAAGTATCATGTACAGTTTCATTTCTATGTGTAGATATTTCCCCGTCAGTATGATTATCATTAAAGCATATGATTTTCTGTTCTACGTCATAACGTCCGAAAAACGACTGCATTATGTCCTCAACGACCTGAGTCATTCCGCCTCTGTAGGGATACATGAGATTTATGACCTGCAGCACTTTTGTCAAACTGTGACACCATCCTTTGAAGTGAATTGATATGTTCATGATTATACTAAAACGTACGTATATTATGACTGTGTCCGAAAGATATGCATGTATTTGAGTATCGCGACCTGCTGTGAAAAAATCGTTAATCTAGTTTCAGAAGCACATTGTGTAAAACAAGTCTGCATCATGAATTACGAGTGATTTTTGTAGTTGTAAATGTAGTTGTAAAACCGGTCTTATCTGGTGGATTTTTCAGGTGGAATTCTGCTCACGGATAAGTATAACAGGAAAATATATATCTTGACGCAAAATAACATGTGGGATAAAATACTCTTTGTGCTTAAACACCAGCGAATGAACGCCGGGCTGGTGGAATGGTAGACACACGGGACTTAAAATCCCGAGGGCGTAAAGTCCGTGAGAGTTCGAGTCTCTCGTCCGGCACCAAAAATGACAATTGATTGTCGTTTTTCGCAGTTAGCTTTTGACAACAAAATATCGTGGGGTGGAGCAGTTTGGAAGCTCGTCGGGCTCATAACCCGAAGGTCAATGGTTCAAATCCATTCCCCGCCACCAAAAATGACAATTGATTGTGATTT
>JAFTBT010000103.1 GCA_017455085.1 Synergistaceae bacterium | reverse complement strand
TGAATCGTGGGTACTTTCTTTCCGGCTTCCTCGATCTCAAGAACTGCCTGACGCGCACGCTTCATCCGTATCCAGATATACAGCCCAACCAGCACCGTCAACAGCACAAACAGCGCAGCTACTGAACCGTAAATGATTCTCCACATTCTGTCCTGCCGGAGCTGTTCCGCCATCGCGTCCGCAAATGCCGTCGAGAACCTCATAGCCCGCACAACTAGGCTGTCTCCTCTGTCCCTGTTGTACCCGATTGACGAGGCTATGACTTCCTGAATCGCTTCGAGTCTCTCATCATTGATTTCGTTGTACTTGTCATCAATCAAGACGCTCGCAGAAAGCCTCCTGACTCCTCCGGGCGTAACTACCTGATCTCCTTTGCGGGTGGTGATTTCGTAGTTAGTGGTGTTGTTGGAGCGGTTGTACTCACTCTCTACTTGAGTCGAGTTGATTGCGTAGCCTGGGATGTTCGTAGTTGTGCCGGGGTTTCCGTTGACGGGGTTGCCCTGCCCGGTGTAGCTCTCTTCCTGACGCTCGGAGCTTCTCGGGACTCCCGTGCCTGTCTCCGGATTTGGTGAGTACTCCACGAATGAGCTTGTCTTCTTGTCGAAATCGAGGTCTATCCTGACTCTCACTACTGCAGTTCCCGGACCAAATACCTGCTCAAGCATCACACGTACTTTGTTCTCCAGTTCGCGCTCATGCTGTCGTTCAAGCTCACGCTGCACCGAAGTTACCGAGTTCGTTCCGTCAGGGTTGTACATGATCATCGAGTCCGCAACCATGTCCGAGAGTATCCGGCCGTTCGTGTCCACTACCGTAACTGCATCTGGTTCGAGTCCGTCAACAGAATGTGCCACTAAGTGGATGATGGATTTCACTTGTGTCGGCCCGATTGTTGCTCCCTGACGCAGACGCAGTAACACACTCGCTGTTGAGGGCTTCTGCTGCTCAAGGAATAGCCTTTGTTCCGGAATCACGACACTGACTCTTGCGTTCTCGACCTGCTGCATTTGGGCTATAGTCCGCGCAAGTTCTCCCTCGATTGCCCGCATGTAGGCTATACGCTGCTGAAACTCGCTCATCCCCATATTGGAGTCGTCAAAAATCTCGAAGCCTGTAGTTCCGCCTTTGGGGAGTCCTAACTGCGCAAGGGCTAGACGCGTCTCGTAAATGGCATTACCCGGCATGAGAATCGCACTCGCTTTCGGGTCGAGCCTGTACGGTAAATTATTCTCCTTCAGGTAGTCCACGATTGCTGCCTGATCGTTGACCTCAAGGCCGGCATATAGCGGTTCGTAGGTTGTCCCTCCGGACATGAATATCATTGCCGCAAGCCCCAGCAGTACTACTACGATTGCACCGAATATCGAGAGTTTCTGCCACAGCTTGAGCGATGCCCAAAATGTCAGAAAGGATGCCGCCCAGCGTCTTATACTGTCCATGATTCACGTTTAGCCGGTGATTCTTGAGAGTGCCTGATACGCATCTAGGAACTTGTTGCGCACTTCCATCACCAGACGTAACGCTGTATCTGCCCTCGATGACGCTAACACCACTTCAGAAATGTCCTCAACATCCCCGATAGCTAGGTCTCGGATTTTTTGTTCTGCGTCGAGCTGTAGGGTATTTACTTTCTTGATTGAGTCTGTGAGCATATCCTCGAATGACAACGTAGGAGCTTCTTTCGTTTGTTCACTCTTATGCGCTGAATATGTACTGTATACACTTCTTGCGGCTTGATGAATTCCGCTCTGACTGTACACCTGTGAAAAATCTATCAATAGACGATCCATGCAATAAGCCCCCTGATGAAATATATGTATATAATTATTCCTGTCGCTCCGTCGATATGCTTCATGTTGTTATGTATATGATAATTATGTGAGGAAGATACACAGCCGACTTCATCCTAAAGCCAAACTGAATCATAAATTTTCGCCCCTTGTGAACTACCCAATGCTAATGCACTTGGGCTTCTTGCTTCCTTGACGAATACTTGCACAATAACCATTAGGCTCTCGTGTAGCGGTATCAGTCTCCACAAGACTCTTCGCTCTCTGTTCCGGAGAGACGTTTTGCACACTCCCAAGCAAAAACATGTATGATTTCCCGTGCGCAAACGCGATAATTTTACACCCATAACGCCAAAATCACGTATGGACACAAAAATTTTACCCGTCAAATTCTAATAATCAGTGAGTATGCAATATAATATCATGCAAAATTTTCCATTACACATATTATTCACAAATTCGAAAGGAGTTATCTTTTCATCATGAAGGCAGTAATATTTTCACTGGTGCTGTTAGGCGCGGCATTCTTCCCGCAGTCAAGCAGTGCCCTCGAAATTCCAGACACCTACAACGCACAAATAGCTTCCCTCAACTTTTACCCAAGCGGAGCAAGATTCGAGTTCCTTATCGACCCGCAGGAAGAGGACGGCAGTTTCACAGCATACCTTCCCGGAGCGTTCGCACCCGAATCCGTCAAGCTCCTAACTCCCGAAAATGTCTACGGTGATATCCGCACGCAAAAGCTCTCACGCACCCGCTGGACTCCCCCGCAGCTTGAGGACCTCAAAACCGCACAGGAGTCTCAAGCCGAAACCGTCAGCATACTTTCAGCCAGACAGTCAGCACTTGAGCAGACACTAAACCTCCTCAAGAACATAGAGCCAGACCGGGCAGACGACCCGCTCGATTTGCTGGAATACATCGCCAACGCTCAGGACTTGCGTCAGAAAACTGAAGCAGACTTGGCCGCACTGAAGGTTACTCTCGCAGCTGAGAAGGAAAAACTCACCATGCTCAACAGCGAAATGAACTCACGCCGCCCATCAGGTGAAAGCAGCTTTTTGGTGATCACAGGCCGCGCAAAATCCACCGTCAGAATCGAAGCTGCTACTGGTGCTGCATCATGGAGGCCAAGATACACGCTGAATCTGGACAGCAATTCGGGAGATATTGACGTGCAGATGTTCATACGGGTTTCACAGAGAACAGGCCTCGACTATTCGGGAACGTTCACCATGCACACAAAGACTCCTGACGAGAGCATCAGCAACCCGGATCTTCAGCCCCTCAGAGTCGGAATCAGGCCTAAGCAGGAGCGCGTGATGTCCGCCGCAGGAATGAGGGTTACCCGCACGAACAGGATGTACGAGTCCGCAAAAATGGCCGCACCAATGATGATGGACGGGATGGCTCTGGACGAGATGGCCGAAGAAGAATCAGCACCAATAGCTCCCGCTGTTGAAGAGAGTATTTCCGACAGGACAGTACGAGTCGAAGGAGAAATCACCGGTGACGGCCAAGAGAAAGAATTTCAGGTAGCACTAGGCAGCGTGAAAATGTCTGCCACCCCGATAATTATGCTCATCCCTGAACAGAAGGACAAAGCATGGATCATCGCGAGCATGGACGAGGAAAACGATAAACTCATTCCAGGCACGGCGGAGCTGAGAGTTGACGGCTACCCTTCAGGGAAAATCTTCATTCAGGAGTTCGGGCAGGGACAGAAGCGTGTACCTTTCGGCTATGCGGACCAGATCACCGTGAAGAAAGAGGCACTCATAGGCAAAACAGGAGTCTCGTGGTTCAGCGGAGTACAGAGTAGCGGCTACAAACTGGAGATCACTAACGGCACTAAGTCCGAAAAACTCATCACAGTACGCGACAGATTACCCATCCCCACAGACGAAAAAATCAAGCTCGATGTCAAGCGCATAGAGCCGAAGGAGAAGAGCAAAGACCCGGAGAACCGCTACACTTGGGAAATCGTAGTGCCTGCCGGAAAAACTGAGTCCATCATAGTGGACTATTCACTGAGCTATCCATCAGGAGAGGAGCTGCAGTACAAATAGCATGGGTAATAACAATTTCCTGAAGTGGATCACTCTGCCTCCTGTTGTCGCTATAGCTACGATTATGCTTGCTCGCGGTATGGGTATGGGGCAGGTAGTCGGCGAAATAGACATAGCTATATGGGGCTTGGTGTGGCTGCTGTTTATCGTGCTGAGTGTACTCTACGGATTATTCATAGTTCACGGCTTCAGCATAGGGCTTCCGTCATTGCAGGCACTTGCGCAGGGAATAATACTCTGTCCGATGGCGATCATGTACGGCGCAAGAATGTTTCAGTGGCTCGGCGTGATTCTTGCGGTGTGTGGGGCTGCGGCGTTGGTCGTGGCGTATAACCAGACTGAAGGCGAACGCAACAAAGTCGTAGTGCTTGAGGTTGAGGACGACCTGAAACAGTTACCGGTGAATTTCGCGATAACTGACGGGACGGGAGCAATCCTGAACATGACGGACAGTATGCTCGAAGTTCTGGACATATCACGCATAAACATGTTGGGCAAGAATATCAGCGAGTGGTTCAGCCCCGTGTCAAAGACTGCGGAGATCAACGGAAAAATCTGGGACATCAAGCGCATAGCCATAGACGACGGCAGAAGATTCTACTTCGAGCTGAATCCCAAAGGCCTAATGTCCGGTGAAGAGCCCTCTGGACAGGAAGGCACAGCACCATCCGGAAGTGCATTGACGTTCATAGATCCGGATACACAGCTCCACACGTACACATATGGCTTCGCGAGAATCTCCGATGAGCTTTACAGGGCAGGACGCTACAGTCGGGCAGTTACTGCTGTGATGCTGCGGCTGGTGTTCCCGCAATTGCTGCCTAGTGACGACATGGATAAGTATATCCGTCCGTTCAGGGCATACTGCGCGAGAATCATGAAGGATATTCGCCAGTCAGACACAGCCATTCAGACGGGGGAAGCACAGATTCTTGTGGTGCTGTCGGAATGTCCGTACCAGATGGCTGAAAACGTCATAGGCAGACTCTCGGCGATCACTAATGCACTAGTCCCAACGTTCGAGGAATTTCTGAATGTTACTGTGCTGAGTGTGTACGAGACTTTCGAGGGCGGCAACAACGTACCGACTGCTCAGGAACTTATAGACCGCATGACTAACTCGATGACCCGCAAATATTCTGCGACTGCGTTATCAGAATGAGAGTGTTTACAGAATGAGAAGAAGCCTGCTGAATAAGTTAATACTAGGTTCATGCACCGGGCCTTTTGTGTTCGGTATATTGATATTCGTGCTGATATTCGTAGCCGGAGACCTGCTGTTTCAGGCCGCAAAGCTCGTGATCGAACAGGGTATAGCTCTCTCTGTGGTGGTGCGTCTGTTCATGTACAGGCTGCCTGAAGTCGTGATACTGACTATCCCGATGTCGTCGCTGTTGTCGACTCTGCTGGGTATGTCCACGCTTCAGGGAGGGAGTGAGCTTATCGCGCTCAAGTCGTTAGGAATCCCCTTCCGGAGAATCTTGAGGCCGATAGTTGTCGCATCATTCCTCATCTCGATAATTGCCCTGACTCTCAACGAGACATTTGTACCGTTTGCGGCGGAGGCAGCGGATAAACTGATGAAGTTCGAGATCATGAAGAATCAGGCGGCGGCGATTCAGGAAAAGGTCTTTATGCGCGAGGAACATGACGGCAAACTCAAGAGGGTGTTCTACATTGACCGGCTCGACCCGAATTTGGGGAAGATGAGCGGAGTCATGATGCACGAGTTCAGCGATGACGGGAGACTCTCCACAACAATACATGCACAGCACGGAGAGTGGGTAAATTCGCAGTGGTGGATAGATGACGGCAGAATCTACAACATTGACCGTGAAGGAGAAGTGAGTCTGCTTTTACGTTTCGGCCGGCAGAAATTAGCCCTGAGGATGTCGCCGGAGCAATTGCAGCGCAGTACACGTAACCCTTCGGACATGTCCGCGCATGAACTATGGAGCTACATCACACAGGCCGGCACTGTGGGTTCTGATCTCTCGAAACTGTGGGTGATATTCCACTTGAAGCTGGCAGTCCCTTGGGCATGCATGATCATGGCGATACTCGGCGCAGGGTTCGGAGCATCGAGGCGCGGGCGTTCCGGCGGAGGAGTCGGCTTCGGAATCAGCGTCGTGATGGTGTTCGGGTACTACGTTGTGATGTCGTTGTGCCGTGCGCTTGGAGAGTCCGGAAACATGCCGGCAGTGGTAGCTGGCTGGGGGCCCAATATAGTTTTTGCTGTGGTAGCGATATTCTTCACGCTGAGGGTTGACCGGATTTGAATATAGCCCTAATTGCCGGACAGGGTATTTTGCCGGTGGAGATCGCCAAAAAGCTACAGGCTCTCCAAAAATCTACGCTGATACTTGCTCTGCGTGATGACCCCGAAAAACTTGCACAATATGCCTCGCGTCTCGTACACATGAAGGCTCCAGCACTTGGCCGGGGCTTGCGGGAGGTGAAGGCCTTCGGTGCGGACAGCGTCATAATGGCGGGCAGAATCCCCAAGAGAATCATTTACTGCCTGCCTTTGATGTTCGACCGCATGAGCCGTTCGGTGATTCGCAAGAGCCTGCATGATGATCACTCGTTACTCGCTGCAATCGTGAACGTCATCGAGTCCGAAAACATCAAGGTCATTCCGTACTGGCAGATACTCCCCGAATTTATAGCCTCATCCGGAAAACTTTCGTCACGTTCCCCAACACAGAAAGAGCTTCACGACACAGCTTACGGCCAAGAGATTCTGCGCGTGACTCTGCCGTGTTCGTTCGGGCAGGCAGTGTGTGTAGCTGACGGAGCAGTCTCGGCGGTCGAAGCTATGGAGGGTACTGACAGGATGATTCTCCGGGCGGGGGAGCTTGCGGGCCATGGTGTAGTCGTGAAGATGATGCGGACGGATCAGGATATGCGCTATGACTTGCCGACTGTGGGGCCTCGTACTCTGGAGAACATGAGGAAGGCAGGATTGACGTGTTTGGCTGTTGAGGCAGGAAAGACGTTGATTCTTGAGCCGGAGGAATTTTTTGTGCTTGCTGAGAGATATAGCATAGCAGTGTGGGGGATATGAATTGCAGAAGAATTTTTTAGTTGACAGCGGCAGTACTGACACTGCGTTATCACAATCGCTGGAATACATACACGAGAATCTAGCAGCCCTGAATCTGAATCACAAAGACATTAACCGTGCGGAGCTTATGTGCGAGGAGTCGTTAGTGAGTCTGTTGCAGCACTCTGATTTCACGAAAGTTCAGGCATTCACCGTAAACGTCAGCAAGTTTTTCGGGAACGTGAACATAAAGCTGACAGTACTCGGCCAAGAGTTTGCGTTTACTGTCGGATTTGGTGATGTTATGCCTCTGGACAGTGATGACATTTCTCTGGAGGCGGCTGAAACTATCCGGAATATTCTTCTGCGGTCGTTCAGTCAGAATCTCAGCTACAGGCATTCCGGAAACTACAACACTATCAAGATTCGGGCGGTTCGTTCGAGCTATTCGGGGCTGTATGCAGTTCTTGGTGCGCTGGTCTGTGCGGTGATATGCGACTTATTGATGCGGGCTTTTGTTCCGGAGAGCGTGTACATGTTCGTGAATGATAATCTATTCGTGTCTGTCAGAAATGTCTTCTTGAACGGGCTGAAGCTGTGTGCGATACCTGTAGTGTTTTTCTCGATAACCTCATGTATGTCGGATTCCGGAGGGCTTTCTGGCTTGAGACACATAGGCGGGAAAATTTTGGCCTGTTTCATGATGACGCAGGTTGTTGCACTGGTGATAGCTTTCGGGCTGATGCTGGCCTTCAGAGTCGGTGAAGGCGCGGGACTCACAGCAGGGGTATCATCCGTAAATGCGCAGGCTGCTTCGATCTCACTGCTGGATACTTTCGTGAACGTCATACCTTCGGACATAGTGAGGCCGTTTTTTGACGGAAATATGCTGCAATTGATAGCACTGGCTGTGATTCTGGGGCTCTCTGCCGGACTGAGCGGTGCAAAGTCTCTCGCGAATATATTCACCGAACTCAACGCGACATTCACAAAGGCAATGAGTATCTTCCTGAAGATTATTCCGTTGGTGGTGTTCTGCTCGATAGCCTCAATGATACTCACTACAGGGATGAAAACGCTGCTCTCTGTTCTGGGAGTAACTCTGACTATTGCGGCGGGAGATATTTTGCTGTTCGTGCTTTACTGGCTGATGGTGAAATTCCTTGCACACCTGAATCCTGCTGTGATGTACAAGAAATCCCTGCCTGCGCTGCTAACTGCGGCTAGTACGTGTTCGAGTACTGCATCTCTTCCTGACGCTATGAAGTGCACCAAGAATATGGGCATCCCGTCGTATGTGTATTCGTTCACTCTGCCTCTAGGTATCACGATCAGCAGGAATATAGCTGTGATATATGTAGCTGTCGGGGTAATGTTCACCGCCAATATTTACGGGAGAGTTCTTACGTTTGGGGATATGGCATTTCTGGGAATATCAACGTTGATTATTGTGCTTGGTGCTGCCAACGTTGCAGTAGGAGCTGCTGTAGTAATGTCTGTGATTCTTTTGCAGATGGGTCTGCCAGTTGAGAGTGTGCCTCTGTTCATGATAATAGATGTAGTGAATGACATGCTGGACACTGCTACGGCATGTATTGGGCCTATAGCGTCAGCACTTGTTGTATCAGCGCGTGAAGGCATACTGGATATGAAGGAATATAACCGGCCATGAATATATTCGTCTCATGCGGTGAGGTCAGCGGGGATATTTACGCCGCCGATTTTGTGCGAGAGTCCCTGAAGATTTCACCTGACGCGCGAATCTGGGGGATGCTCGGCCCAAAAGCAGAGTCTGCCGGAGGAAAATGCACGTGGAGCTACGAAGAACTCAAGCTCATGGGAATCGTTGAGGTGATCCCTGCACTGCCGAGAATCTTGCGCCTGAAGAATGCCATTACCCGCGAAATTCTGCGCGTGAATCCCGACGCAGTAGTCCTCATCGACAGCCCGGACTTTCACCTGATGCTTGCACACTCACTCAGAAAGGCTGGCTACTCCGGAAAAATAGTCTCTCTGATTCCGCCTACAGTGTGGGCATGGCGTGCGGGAAGGGTCAAGAATCTCAAGCGGGATTACGATTTCTGCCTGCCGCTGTTCTCGTTTGAGCATAAATTTCTGCTGGAGCATGGTGCAAAATCTCTCTGGAAGTCGCACCCTCTTGTGCATGAGCTGGAAAATGTGAAGGTCAGTGATGAATTTCGCAGACGTTTCGGCCAAGAGCGAATAATAGCCCTCATGCCCGGAAGCAGACGCTACGACATAAATTATCACCTCGATATTTTGCTGGGGACTGCTGAGATTCTCAGGGGCAAAAATTACGTGCCTGTGTTCTCTGTTGCGCCTGGATTGACTGGTGAAGTTGCGGACGTTCTGCGCGGGAAGGTGAGTGCATGCGGGTTTGACCTGTGGGAGGGCGAAGGCCGGGAGCTTATGCTTGGGGCGTGTGCTGTTGCTGGAGTGTCTGGTACAGTTGCAGTAGAAGCTATGTTACTAGGGCGGTACATGGTCGTGATCTACAACATGAAGAGAATCACTCACGCGATCCTGAAGCGGCTCGTACACGTGAAGAATATATCAATTCCGAACATGCTCACATCACGGCAGGTATACCCGGAATTATTGTGTGAGGCAGCGACTCCAGAAAACATAGTGAGAGAACTTGAACGCTATCTTGATGACGAGACGGCCAAGCGCGAAATAGACTCAGCCCTCCGTGAAGCAAAAACCTCTATGGGAACTGAACACGCAGCGAAGTTTTGGGCAGAGTGCGTAATTCATTCGTAACACTTTCATAAAAATCTGTGTTATTATTCGCAAATCCCAAACAGGCCTGTAATTTTTCACTGGAGGTTTTTTGTTGATCATGAAGCGTATTATCATGTTTGCGCTGGTTGTTGCGCTTATCACACCTGCATTTTCCCACGAACTCACCATTAATGCAAAGGACAACACCATGAAAGCCGGAGAGCCTTTTCCTGCGCGTGTACAGTCTGCTCACAAATTCATAGTACCTGAGGAAGTCGAGGAGCTTTCCCGCGTGAAGGCAGGCATCATTGAGAACGGCAAACTCGTCGAGTCCAAACTCACCGGCAACGATCCGGAACTATGGATAGATTTCACGGTGACTCCCAAAGATACATCGGGTTCGGTTATGCTTGTGTCCATCAAGGACGGCGAGACATGGTGCATCACGAACGAGGGCGGCAAGACCGGAGCACGCAAGGATCTCGAGGCTCAAGGCCTGAAGGTCATTCGTGCAACGAAGAACGACAAGTATGCCAAAGCTCTCTACAACACTTCACACGAGGACACGAAATTTTCTCAGGTAGTCGGCCACCCGCTGGAGGTTATCCCGATCACTAACCCCGCAGACGCAAAAGTAGGCGAGTATTTCCACGTGAAGGTACTCCTGAACGGTCAGCCATACACTGGGCCGGTATGGGCAACGTATGACGGTTTTGTGACCGAGTACGAGAACACATACGCGTACTACACTGAGGCCGAGAACGGAGAAGCCCACATAAAGATCACTGCTCCCGGCTGGTGGGGAATCAGGGCGTTTCAGGGAGACTTGCCCGGCGTTAACGGAGACTATGACGCGCTGACGTTGAGGGCGTTCCTGCTGTTCGAAGTGAAGTGATGAGGAAGATAGCAATGTTAATCGGGCTGGCGGTTAGTGCTGGCCTGATATTTTTATGCGCGTGCGAGAGTCATGCACACGGAGTCGGCTATAGGCGTTCGGAATTGGGAGCTGTGGTGCTGGAATTTTTCTACTCCACCGGCGAAAAGATGAGCTACCGTGAAGCGCGTGTGTATTCCCCGAAGGACTCGAAGTTTGCTGCACAGACAGGCAGGACGGACGAGCAAGGACGTTTTGCGTTTATCCCTGATGTATCTGGAGAATGGCGAGTGATTGTGCGTGACGAGGAAGGCCATCAGTGTGCGGCTAGGGTCAGCATTTCGGAGACTCTTACCGCGTCAGTGAGTGGAGATAGTTCCGGCGACAGCGTCAATGATTTGTGGTTGCGTGCGATTCTGGGAGTGAGCATACTGTTCAACATAGCGATGATTATCCGTTGGAGGTCAAAACATGCACATTAGCGAAGGTATTTTGTCGGCGGGAGTATTAGCTGCGGGCTGGGCGGGTACTTGCGCATTCACAGCAATCGGCCTCAAGAAAACAGACACATCACGAATCGTGCGGACTGCTATGGTATCTTCGGCATTCTTTCTTGCGTCACTGGTGAACGTCAGGATCGGGGCAAGCTCCACACATCTATCACTACTTGCGCCGATGGGTCTGGTTTTAGGATGGGGAGTGTTTCCTGCGGTGTTGACGGCGTTGCTGCTGCAGGCGGTACTGTTCGGATTCGGTGGCTTGCTTGTGCTTGGTGTGAACACGTTCGTGATGGGGAGTGCTGCATTGAGCGTGTACGTGCTTTTCGGGAAAATCATCCGTGAGAGCAAAAACAGGGCCGTGATTCTCTGCGTGTCGTTCATAGCTGGAGGATTGGCCGTGCTTATGGGAGCGGTGTTAGTCGGCGTATGTCTTGGCCTGACTGACGCAAAATTTCTCAACGCTACAAAGATTCTCGTGACTGCGCATGTACCTGTAGCAGTGATCGAGGGAGCAGTAACGGCATTTCTGGTGATGTGGCTGAAGAGAGCTGCACCGGAGTTTTTGGCATGATGGAGGCATATACATTCAGGCTGCCTGCTGTGAATCTTGGCAGTCGTGGCGAAACTTCCCCAGAAGTCATAACATGGTGTGCGGTGGTGTACGCTCTGGCAGTCTCGATGAGTGAGGGGTATTCTGCGCTGATGGCCGGTGCAATTTTGCCGGTGATACTGTTGTGCAGAAATAGAGTCTCCCTCCTGAAGTTGAACATGATGAATCTCGTAATGATAATCACGATGTCACTGACGTGGCCGGATGTGTCTGAAGGCCTTGTGATGGGAACGATAATAGCCCTGCGTGTGAACATGATATATATAGTGTTTGCTGCTACGGTCTTTCCGTTAGGGATGAATGCGGTGTATTCGTTGAGGCTTCCGGAAAAATTGAGGGTGATGGTGATTCTGACAGTGAGGGGGATATTTATTCTGCGTGAACGGCTGGAGAAAGCACTAATCTCTGTGAAGCTGCGTGCGCCTGAAGTGAGTGGCATGATGAGGCTGAAGGTATTTGCGTATGTTTTGGGGTATGTGCTGCTGCAGAGTGAGAGTCATTCCGAGCGGATGATGTCAGCGATAGAGACGCGGGGGGGCTTTGGGGGATTTGCAGTGCGAGAGAACCGGAGGCTGAGCGTGATGGATATGGTGCTTGTCGGGGCATGTGCAGGGTATGCGGTGCTGATAGTGATTCTGAATTATGCTTAGGGTCGACAACACGAACGTGACGCAGAGATTTTTCACCGCCTTCATCACAAATACGATGTACAGAGAATTTTCTCACTCCTCACATGATGATGCTTGAGAGCGATAACATGTCCGGCAACACACAGAAAAACTCTCTCACTCCTCACATGATGGTGCTTGAGAGCAAGAATCTTCATCACGCACACACACGGAAAATCTTCACGACACAGGAGACACATTGCAATGCTTAGTGTTGAGAATCTACGCTACAGGTATCCTGACGGACACGAGGCACTTCGGGGAATCACCCTGACTGTTCACGAGGGTGAGAAGCTCGCACTCGTTGGCGCAAACGGATCCGGAAAGTCTACGCTGCTGCTGCACATTGCCGGAGCTGTGAAAGTTCAAGAGGGCAGAATCACGTTCAGAGGCCAAGAGTCACAGGAAGTATTACGCAAGAATATCGGGCTGACTTTTCAGGATGCGGACGACCAAATACTAATGCCGACCGTTGTTGAGGATGTTGCATTCAGTCTTGTTGCGTCAGGTGTTGGCAGGCGTGAAGCACATGAACGCGCAAGGGGGATTCTGGAGGCACTGGGAATTGCGCACTTGTCGGAACGTCCTCCGCACAGACTCTCAGGCGGGGAGAAGCGCATAGTGTCGTTTGCGGGGGTGCTTGTGAGTGAGCCGGAGATAGTTGCGCTTGATGAACCCAGTGCGGCACTTGACCCGAGAGCGAGAAGGAGGGTTATAGAGTTTCTGCGTGAGAGTCGACACACGATAATACTTGCGACTCATGATCTTGATATGGCTCTTGATGTGTGTACGAGGGCTGTGATTCTGAGTGATGGGAGTGTAGTGTGTGAGGGAGTGTTGCCGGAGCTGTTCACGAAGCGCGAGATTCTGGAGGCTAACGGGCTGGAGCTGCCTCTGCGTTACTCGTGAAAGGTATGCTAAATATTTTGCACTAAATCAGTGAAAGGAGTCTTGACAAAGTGCAGAATACGCCCATAAATAGCACAGTACAGTACAGCACAGCACCTTATGCTCTGAAATCTCCGCAGTAATGCCGTCAATCCCACAGGACATAGACACGCTCATCAGGAACACAGAATTTTCTTCAGGTATCTTCCAATCAAGAATATATACGTAGTAGGCCCGGAAAGTATCGCCGAAAGAGTCAGAAGCGAAAATGACAACAGACTAATCTTCATGAATGAGAACGAGTTTGTTGACGTGCAGAGAATCAGAGAGTTGTATTCTTCACGGACAGACAAGAATACAGGGCGTGCAGGGTGGTATGTTCAGCAATATATCAAGATGCAGTTTGCACGGTTCACCAATGACGAGTATTATTTTATCTGGGACAGCGACACCATACCGCTGAAACCTGTTGAGCTGTTCGATGAAGCATCAGGCAAGCCGATTATCCGCTGCGGTTTTGTTATGCCCTCATTATACGCCGGCTATCTAGATACATTCTGCAAAATCCTTCCAAAAATCAACAACACAGTTCTAAACACGTCATTTGTCCGTGAACATATGCTGATAAAGACTCAGTACATGCGTGAACTTTTGGACGATATAGAGAGTAATACTGAATATTCAGGGAATAATTTTCAGGAAAAGATTCTGAATGCTGCCGAAGAAAAATATATATTGGGGCTTCAGCGAATTTCAGACATACGGAATATTCATAACAGCACGTTATCCGAACAGTTATATATTCAGCGAAAAATGGAGGTCTCTGCGGACGGGCCAGCGTTTTGTCAGTAATACAGATTCTCTGAGCGAGGAACAAATAAAATGGTTTGCATCGAAGTACAACGTGATGTCCATAGAGAAGTGGCAGAGACCTACGTGGCTTTCAAGGCTGGTTGATTCTAAACTGTTCCGTTCGCTTTTTCCGCCGACTATGCTTGAGATACTGGCTCAGCCCGCAAGACTTATTGTTCCTACGAAGTACAGGCCGTATGTGAAGCGTTTTCTGCACCTGCAATAGAGAAATAAGTGGCTTGCTCATCACCAGCCTCTTCCTATTAATGCTCTATGTAGTGCGCCAAAAATTGCTTTGTCCTTTCTTCTTTGGGGCTGCCAAAAATCTCCTCAGGGCTTCCCTGCTCACAGATCACTCCGCCGTCCATGAAGATCACTTTGTCCGACACTTCCCGCGCAAACTCCATCTCATGCGTTACGATAATCATCGTGCGTTTCTGCTCAGAAAGTGCCTTCATCACCTTCAACACTTCCACTGTGAGTTCCGGATCAAGCGCACTCGTAGGCTCGTCAAAACACAAAATATCCGGGTGCATAATCAACGCTCTGGCTATAGCTACTCTCTGCTGCTGCCCTCCGGAAAGCTGGTGCGGGTAGTTTTCCATCCTGTCATACAGCCCTATATGTCTAAATATATCATAGGCTTCGTTATAGACATCATGCTTTATTTTGTCCCACGTGTGATTTTCTTTCGCCAGCAGACGCGGAGCAAGTATAACGTTCTCCAGTGCCGTATACTGCGGAAACAGGTTGAACGACTGGAATACCAGCCCGAAATGCAGCCTCTTCCTGCGTATCTGCGACTCCACAAGCGTCTTCGGGTCTCCACAGTCCAACAGCACCTCATCATTCACGGTTATGCTCCCTGCGTCCGGCCTCTCCAGAAAGTTCAAGCACCGCAAAAGTGTCGTCTTCCCGCTCCCGGATGAGCCTATTATCGACAGCACTTCACCCTCCTCAAGCGAGAAAGATATTCCCTTCAGCACCTCTATCCTGCCGAAAGTCTTGCGTATGTTCCTCACGTCAAGTATTGCCATGTCTACACAGCTCCTCTCTGTCTACCTGAAGTACTCTAGTTTGCGCTCAAACCTCGCCAGCAACACCGTCACTATTCCGTTGAACACAAGGTAGTAGAACGCCGTGAAGAACAGCGGCCAAATTGCTCCGGAGATTCCGTGCGAGCCCTTCATGAACGCTTGGCCTGCCCAGATGACTTCTTGAAGGGCTATGATTCTCGCAAGTGCTGTGTCTTTCACGAGCGTAATAATCTCGTTGGAGATCGGCGGAACTATGCGCTTGATCATCTGCAAAAGCGTAACGTGATAGAAAATCTGCGTCTTCGTCATGCCCAACACTAAACCTGCCTCCTGCTGTCCGACTGGCACACTCTGAATCCCGCCGCGGTATATCTCCGAAAAGTAACATGCATAGTTGATTATGAACGCTATCGATGCCGCAAGAAATCTTCCCTGTTCGCCGCCGCCCCATATGGGATTGTGCAGGACGAGTCCCGGAAAGTAGTACACTATCAACAACTGAATCATTAACGGAGTCCCGCGTATGATCCAGATCACGAAACTTGTTGCGAGACTTATCGCCCTGATTTTCGACAGAGACCCAAACGCGATAATTAACCCCAAAGGAAAAGCCCCCAACAGCGTAACCGCGAAGAGCTTTAGTGTCTGTACAAAGCCTACATTCAGCGCGTTAATGACTATTGGGAGCTGATGAAGAAATGTATCCATACAATACTGCTATTTCTGAATCAGGGCTGCCTGAATCCCGTACTTGAGGGCTGTCTTCATGATGCTTCCGTCAGAATATCCGGCCTCGAAAAACGCATTGAGTGCATACGCCAAATCCGAACCCTTCCGGAATCCTACGCCGTACTCTTCGCTGTTGAGAGCTACTGTGTAGGTGAGTGCCTCATAGCCTGTGTTAGGGCCGACCATTGCCGCCGCCATGAGTGAGTCGATGATTGCTGCGTCCGTTGTGCCGGAAGCTACCTCCATCAACGCCGTAGCCTGATCCTGCACTTCGGTAGCCTTGAAACCGTAACGTGTAGCCTGTTCATTGCCTGCACTTCCGTGTTCCACAGCAAAGTTGAGATCCTTGATGGCCTCGATGTTTGAGAACTCTGTTGCCCTGACAACGGGGACAATCACGACCTGAGCATTGTTGCAGTACGGAGCTGAACACTGCATAGCGGCTTTGACTTCGGAAGTGAGGGTCATACCGTTCCACACGCAGTCGATATTTTTCCCGTCAAGCTCCAGAATCTTGTTGTTCCACTCGATCTCCTGAAACTCTACTTTTACGCCCAGACTCTCAGCAAATGCCCTCGCAAGATCCGCATCAAAACCGATCCACTCGCCTTTCTCGTTCTTGTAGTCCATAGGCTTGAAGTCCGTTATGCCGACAACGAGAGTCCCTTTTGCCTTGACGTACTCCATATCAGTCTCAGCGTATGCGCATGAACATACGGCCAACACCAACGCTAACACTACTGCTAACTTCTTCATGAATAACATCTCCTGTAAAAGTGTGTGTAGAAAAATTATGAGGAATACTTTAGCGTACTAAAGCGATGAAAATTGTACGTTATTTCTTCGGGAGTGTAAAGAGTTATGCGCGTTGACCCAGATATGCGGCCAAGACTTCAGGGTTATTCTGAATCTCTTCGCTTGTGCCTTCAGCGATCTTTGCCCCAAAGTTCAGGCATATTATGTGCGGGCATATCTTCATGATCAGATCCATGTGATGCTCTATCACCAAGATAGTCAGGCCGAAATCCTTGTGTATCCCCATGATTAAGTCGTTCAGCACAGAAACCTCTTCGGGGTTCATACCTGCGGCGGGTTCGTCCAACATCATGAGCTTCGGCGAAAGTGCCAATGCCCTCGCGATTTCGAGCCTCCTCTGCATTCCGTAGGGCAGAGTCCCCGCGGTCTGGTCTGCACGGTCAGCGAGTCCCACACGTTCGAGCAACTCCATGCTGTTGAACTTGATGGTGCGTTCGAGTCTCTTCCAGCGTCCCAAGTGCAGGCATGACTCGATGAAGCTGTAGTGTGCTGCAGGGTCAGGAATGTTTGCCCGGCTCAAGTGTCCGGTGAAAAGGCTATCCCTGTATGAGTTGATGTACCTGTTCTGCGCGGAGGTCATTACGTTTTCCAGCACCGTAGACCGAGAAAACAGCCTCAAGTTCTGGAACGTCCTGGCTATTCCCAGCCGGTTAATCTGGTATGGCTTGAGAGGGGTGATGTCGTTTTCGTTATAGTACACGTTTCCTGCTGTGGGAGTGTACACGCCGGATATGATGTTGAAGATCGTAGTCTTGCCTGCGCCGTTCGGGCCTATGATGCCGACAAGTTCACCCTTCTCTACGTTGAAGCTCATATCATGGAGTGCAGTTATACCCCCGAAAAACATATCTACGTTCACAAGCTCAAGCATTAGTATTCTTCCTCCTTCCCTTCATGCTGAACAACTGCCAGACTTCGCGGCTGCCTAAGAGTCCTTCAGGCCGGAACACCATGATCACGACCAGCAAGACACCGTAAATCAGCATACGATACTGTGAAATGTCCCGGAAGTACTCCATTATGAGGGTGATTGACGCAGAACCGAGAATGCTCCCGCTCATTGAGCCGAGTCCTCCGAAAACGACAACAGCAGTAAGCTCGGTACTTTTCATCATGTCGAACATTGACGGCTGAATGAAACCCATGTATCCCGCTAGCAATGCCCCAGCAATCCCGCAGTAGAACGCAGAGATTAATAGTGCCTTCATCTTTGTGTGGGGAGTGTTGAAGCCCATGAGTGAAGCGGCTGTGTTGTCGTCACGTGAGGCTCTGAGTTCGCGGCCGACTCTGCTGTCCAGAAGGTTGAACGTGATTATCGCAAGCACTATGAAGAAAGTTACGGACATTCCCCGCGTGGTGTAGTCGTCGATTCCTGGAAAGCCCCTAGCTCCGCGCGTAACACTCTCCCAGTTCTCCAGGATGAGCCGGATAGCTTCACCGAGTCCGATCGAGGCTATAGCGTAGTAGTCTCCTGTGAGCTTGAGTGTAGGAAGGCCGATCAGCCACGCGATGAGTACAGCCATCAACCCTCCAGCGAGAATTGCAGGCAGCCAGTGGACTCCATAGCGTACGGTCATGATTGCGGTGGTGTATGCGCCGAGAGCCATGTATGCGGCGTGTCCGAGCGTGAAGATTCCTGTGAAGCCCGTTAGAATCGAGACACCCATAGCTGCGATACAGTTTATGCACATGAGAATCACTATGCCTTCCTGATAGCCGCCCATAGGCCAGAAAGCAAGGCACAGGCCAAGTATGATTAGTGTAATGTTTCTGAGCATGTCTACACCTTCTCCCGTATCTCTTTGCCGAAAAATCCAGCAGGCCTGAACAGCAGCATGACCACCAGCAGCGAATACACTACGAGATCCCGCATCTGTGAGCTGATGAATCCGGCTGTGAGCATTTCCGCGAGGCCAAGAATCAGACTCCCAACTACAGCACCGGGCAATGAGCCGAGACCTCCGATTACTGCGGCGACAAATGCTTTTGTGGTGATGTTGCCGAGCTGGGGATATAGTGTGTAGCGAACTGACAGGAATATTCCTCCGACAGCGGCCAATACTCCCGCCACAAAGAACACAAGACTTATCAGGAAGGGGACATTTACGCCCATGAGTCCGGCGGTTTTGATGTCGTATGATGCAGCTCGGACGGCAAGCCCCCAGCGTGTGTGTGTGAGGAAGATTTGCAGGAGGCTCAAGAAAATTACTGCGGTAACCAGCGAAAGAATATCTGATGCGCTGATGGTGACTCCTCCCCAGAGATTGATGATGCCTGTGGGGAAAGTGTTTTGCGGCAATGCGCGTACCCTTCCGCCGACGGTTACGACAAAAAGATTCTCGATGATGACGTTGACCCCCATAGAGGCGATTAGCAGGTAGAGAGTCAGTGATGTGCGCTCACGTATGGGTTTGTAGGCGAGGCGTTCGGTGAGAATAGCGGTGATGCCTGAAGCGAGAAGTGCTCCTGCCATTGAGACGGCGACACTGTAGCCCCATTGTGTGAGCAGGTAGTAGCATGCGTAGCCCCCGACGACGAGGAAGCCACCGTGTGCGAAGTTTGAGAACAGCAGAATGGAGTAGACCAGAGAGTACCCGACAGCGATTAGTGCGTAGACGCTGCCGAGAGATAGGCCGTTGATGATCTGCTGGATGAGTGTAGATAGTGTAAATGCCAAGAATTTCACCCCCGAAATTTTTTGTAGATGTCTCCGCGTGGACCGGCAAGAGCAACATCAACAATGATTATCAGATCGCCTATGATCCTATAAATCACCCTATAGCCTCCGATTGCCACACGTGAATATCCTTTGAGGCTTCCCTTTAGCTTTTTGTAGTTGACCTGTTCCGGATGATCGTTGTTGACGATTTTCATGATGCTGTCTTCAAATTCTACACGTACATCTTCATGCTTAGTGAAGAACTTGATTGCCGGTTTTTTGTAGTCAAATTTCACGTCCTCATACTTTACGTATTTCTTCATCACGCAGCTCTCTAAAAAAGTCTTCGTCCTTGTATATTATCTTCCTGTAGGAAGGATCATTAAGTTTACGCTCCACTATCATAGCTGTCTTCAGGTCGTCTTCAGTGAGACTTTCTAGAATCTGTGTTATCTCCTCGTTTTCCTCATCCGAGACATAACCGGGGTCATATTCCGGCTCCCATACATCAGCAGAATCAAAGCCCTTAATCCTGTTCATTTCCTCAATTGTCATTGCGTATTACCTCCTTGAAATGTGCGCCAGCCCTGCAATCTTTCACAAAGCCGGCGCAAATATACTTACTACTTCACTTCACAAATACTGCTATTCCGGACGAATCTTCGCAAAGAATAATGCTTTTTTCTGCGTCTCGTCGCACTTCAGAATAACTCCGTCCTTGTCCTTCGGGTTGTGGAACTCGTCAATCGTCAACACACAGTGCAGCAAGCTCAAGCCCTTCGTGTCCTCCAGAGCATCCCGAATCTTTTCGGGGTCATCACTGCCCGCGCGCTCTATAGCGTCCTTCACCCAATACACAGCATCATACGCCATCACTGCGTTCATAAATTCCTGGCACTCCGTCCCTGCACTCTCAAGATACTTCGCAAAGAACCCAGCAAGTGTGGGATCGTACCTGTCAACGTGGCTGACCCAGTATGTATTTCTCAAGGTCTCCCCGCAGATCTCCCACATAAAATCACCGTAGCCGTCTCCGCCAACGATAGGCAGCTCAATTCCCAACTCTCTGGCCTGCTTCACCGCAAGGGGCAAAGACTTCCCCATGAACGGGAATATCAGCACATCAGCACCGCTTTCCTTCATGTTGGTGAGCTGTGAACGGAAATCCACATCATCAGCCCTGAATCCCTCATCCGCAACGAGCTTTCCGCCTGCTGCCTCGAAGGACTTGATGAAAAATTCGCGCTGTCCCTGTGAGTAGTCGCTGGAAACGTCATAGAGCAGTGCTGCCTTTTTCGCGTTGATGTTCTTGGCCGCGAACTGTGCCATGATTGCCCCCTGATACGGATCAAGGAAACACATCCTGAAGCTGTACGGCCTGACCTTTCCGGATTCGTCGACAGTTACGAGCGGATTCGTGGGCAGCGTCATAACCTGCGGAACATGCCTGCGGTTGAACACCGGAGCTCCCGCAATGCAGATACCCGAACCTGTCGGGCCAACAACTGCGCAGACTCTATCCTGCTCCACAAGTCTACGGGCTGCGTTCACCATGTCCTCCTGACGCGTACGGCAGTCATACATGATGATCTCGATCGGACGGCCAAGTACTCCGCCTGCGTCGTTGATCTCCTTCACGGCTATCTTGACGCTCTCGACCTCAGCGACTCCGTATGCCGCAAAGTCCCCTGTTACCGTAGCTATCTGCCCAATGACTATGGGCTTGGCCGCAAATGCAGGCACACACAGCACAGCAACACATACCAGTGCAAAAACTAGTCTCTTCATGAATGAATCACCTCATGTGAAAAATTTGGAATGCCTGAATGATAACACATACTGCTATGAGCCTGCACTGTGTCATTTCTGGATAACTACATCACTTCTGCGTACCGGAACAGCACCACCCCCGTCACTGTCTTGTGAATGTTCCGGACACGTTTGCTCTGCATCTCTATGGACGTGTAAAAGAACACCGGAGCGCAAGCCATATCCTCCATAAGAATCTTTTCTGCCTCGTGAAGGTAGTTCATGCGTTTTGCCCTGTCCATCTCGTACGCAGCCTTCTTCATGGCCTCATCAAATGCAGGATTCTTGTAGCCGCTATCATTCAGCGGTGAATCAGATATGAACGTCTCCATGATTCCCATAGCATCCACAAAATCAAATATCCATCCACTCCAATCAACGTCATAATCTCCTTTGTGAACGCTCTCAAGAAACACTTTCCACTCCTCATTTTGCAGGTCTACCTCAATTCCCAACACCTGCTTCCACATTCCTTGAAGTACTTCCGCAAACTGTTTGCCTGACGGGCTGGAAGGATACTTATACGCGATTTTCGGGAATCCCTTGCCGCCAGGATAACCCGCTTCAGCCAAAAGCCTCCTCGCTTCGTCAATATCAGCATGTTCCGGCAAAAACACTCCGCCTTCTGTCCTGAAGTCCTGAGACTCCCCAGCACCGGGAACTGAGCCGCATATCAACCCTGTAGCCGGAGTCTGTCCCGCTAAGAGGACTTTATCCGTAATTATTCGCCTGTCTATTGCGAGTGATAAGGCCTTCCTGACTCGAACATCATCAAGCGGTTTGTGAGTAACATTGAAGTCGCAAAACGCAGTCCCCAGCAACGGGAGAGCTTTAGCCGCAGCTGTCCTGAGCAACATGGGGACCATCTGGTTCGGTGCGCCGCCCATGTAGTCGATTCTGCCTGCCCTGAATGCCGCGTATGCAGTCATAGAGTCGTTGATGAACACGAAACGCAGACGTTCGGCCTTGACGTTCTCAGCGTCCCAGTAATGAGGGTTCTTCACGAGAATCATCTCTCCTCCATCGCCGTGTCTCCAGCTCTCCAGCATGAACGCTCCGTTGCACACAAGAGTCTCCGGACGTGCTGCCCAGCCTCTGGGATTCTCATTCACAACATCCATTCTTGCGGGTGCGAACAACTGGAACGCCATATACTCCAGCATTAACGGATTCTGATACTCAAGCTGAATCACCAGAGTCATATCGTCAGGAGCGGAGATACCGACTTCATCGCGTGAGGCCTTCCCATCATAGAATGCCTTTGCGTTCTTGATGAAGAATGTGTATGTTGCGTAGGGTGATCCTGTTTCGGGGTCTATAGCCCGCAAAAAACCGTCCTTGAAGTGCTGGGCAGTGAGGGGTTTTCCGTCAGACCACTTGAGATTCTCGCGGAGGTGAAATGTCCACGTCATGCCGTCATCCGAGACTTCCCAAGATTCTGCGCATGCGGGTTCGGGTTTGTCGGTGTAGCTCATGCGTAAAAGGCCGTCAAAGATATTCGCGTCAACCTGTGCGCCGTCAAGAGCGTGATTGCGTGCTGGGTCGATAGTTCGCGGGTCAATGCCTAAGTTGTAGACGATTTCCTGAGTGCCTGCTGACGACAGAGAAGCCATAGCCATAACAGCAAGCACTGCCAACAAAAATTTGCGCATAGTGTTTCCTCCTGATAGATATATTTACACGAACGGGCAGGAGCATAAATGTCCGCTGCCTGTGTCTTGAAGTATGGTGTTGAGTGCTGCACATTCGGGTTTTGCGTGTGGGCAGCGAGTCCGGAAAGTACACCCTGACGGCGGATTGATCGCACTGGGGATTTCGCCATGAAGAGCTATGTGCGTGCGGGAGTCTGATTTGTCGGGGTCAGGTATCGGGATTGACGACAGAAGAGAAATCGTGTAGGGGTGTTTAGGATTCCGGTAAAGCTCATCACTCGGAGCAAGCTCTACTATCCGGCCGAGATACATAACTGCGACTCTGGTGCTGATGTGCTTAACCATAGAGAGATCGTGAGCAATGAATATATACGTCAGGCCAAGAGACTTTTGGAGGTCTTCGAGCATATTGACTATTTGCGCCTGAATAGACACGTCAAGCGCAGAGATAGGCTCATCACAGATTATCAGCTCCGGTTCTACAGCAAGAGCACGAGCGATTCCGATACGCTGCCTTTGTCCGCCGCTGAACTCGTGAGGATAACGGCCTGCCTGTTCTGTGTTGAGGCCGACCAGCCGGAGAAGGTGAGTGACTCTGTCGTGGTGTTCGTCTTTGGGTATGCCGTGAATGGTCATCGGTTCGCGGACGATTTCGCCGACGGTCATGCGGGGATTCAGTGAGGCGTAAGGATCCTGAAAGATCATCTGCATACGTTTCCGGAAAGGCAGCATGTGTTTTGCGTCTAGACTGGTGATGTCTTGGCCGTCAAAGGCTATACGTCCGGATGTGGGGTCGTACAGGCGTATGATGGTGCGTCCTGCGGTGGTTTTTCCGCAGCCGGATTCGCCAACGAGTCCGAGAGTTTCGCCTTTCTGGACGGTGAAAGTGATTCCGTCAACGGAGTGTACTGTTCCTGAAGATGTGTTGAAGTATTTGGTGAGGTCTTCTACTTGCAACAAGCTCATGATTTTTTCACCTCCGCTGTTTGTGTGCGTGAAAGCCAGCACGAAAATTTATGCGTCTCACTAATTGATGATGCTTCAGGTTTATGATCAAGGCATATCCGCATAGCATTCGGGCATCTCTTCACGAACGGACACCCCTCCGGCGGGTTCAGCAAGTCCGGCGGCTGTCCCTCTATCGGAATGAGTCTCGCATTAGGATTCTCCGGATCCGGCACTGAACGCAGCAGCCCTTTCGTGTACGGATGCGCAGGTGTGTAGAATATCTCCCTACGTGTCCCGCGCTCCAGCACATGCCCGCCATACATTACTAATACCCTGTCCGCATAACCAGCTATCACTCCCAAGTCATGCGTGATCAGTATCACCGACATTCCCGAATCCTTCTGTATGTCCTTGATGAGTGAGAGTATTTGTACCTGCACAGTAACATCCAGCGCAGTAGTCGGTTCGTCCGCAATGAGCAGCTCAGGGTTGCAGATTATCGCCATCGCTATCATGATTCTCTGCCGTTGGCCTCCGCTGAACTCGTGAGGGTACTGCTTGAGTCTATCCTCTGCCGGAACAATACCCACCCTCTCCAGAATGTCCACAGCACGGGCGTGAATATCTCCCTGCCATTTGTGGCGGCGCAATGACTCTTTGAGCTGGTAGCCGATCGTCAAGACTGGATTCAGACTCGTCATAGGATCCTGAAAAATCATTGCTATGTTTTTGCCACGAATGTCCCTCATGTTGAGAGTGCTGGTGTCTTGGCCGTTGAAGAGTATTCGCCCGGATTTGACGCGTCCGGAATTTCCCTGAAGGCCTATCACGGATAACATTGTTGCTGATTTCCCGCTGCCGGACTCCCCGACTATGCCGAGAATTTCTCCCTTGTGGACGTCAAAGCTAACGCCGTCTACAGCCTTGACTTCACCCATAGACGTAAAGAATGATGTGTGAAGGTCTTGTACGTTGAGGATGTCTGTGTTCATGGTCTCACCTCGTAAGTTTTGGGGTACTGTGGCAAAAAGGGGTTAATGCCTGCTGATGAACGTTGTAGTGCGTTTTCACTAACACGTGTTGACAAGAAAATATCACTATGCTTCATGGCGCAATAGCCTGTATCCTTCACGCTAAATATATCGCCCATGCCAATCACTTCCTCAGTCTTGGGTCTAGTGCGTCTCTCAGGCCGTCCCCCAAAAAGTTAAACGCCAGTATAGTAACCGAGATAGCTCCCGCAGGAAAAAACAACTGCCACGGAAATATCGGCAATGATCCCACAGAATCAGAACACAGCACTCCCCAGCTAGCCATCGGTGCGCTGACTCCCAAGCCCACAAACGACAAACACGACTCCGTGAATATCGCGCTCGGTATCGAAAACGTCAGCGTCACCAGAATCGGCCCCATCGCGTTCGGAATCAGGTGCCTCATCAAGATTCTTCCTGCTGATGCTCCCAACACACGCGCCGCTAACACAAACTCCTCACTCTTCAGCCTCATCACTTCAGCTCGCACTATCCTCGCCATTCCTGCCCAGTA
>JAFTBT010000102.1 GCA_017455085.1 Synergistaceae bacterium | reverse complement strand
GTTTGGCGTGAAGTGTTCGGGAAAATTCCGGATGGGACAGTCGTACGGGATGAACAGCGGGACTCCTCCGGCGAGCTTGACCTCTTCGGGGTAACTGAGCCATGCGGGTTCGTGGATGAGTACTTCGTCGCCGGGGTTGAGTACGGCCTGAAACGCCATGTAGATCAGCGGCTTTGAGCCTGCGGAAATGATGATCTCTTTGTTGGAATCTACTGCAACGCCGTAATTTTCGCGGTAATAATTGCAGATGATATTTCTGAGTTCAGGAAGTCCCCTGCTCTCGGAATAGTGGCAGCCCCGCCGGAACATATCAGCGTCAAAATCAAATGCAGGTATCTCAAAAAATGCTTCACCAAGAGATAGAGTAATCACTCTGTCTCCTCTGTGTTTCATTGCGTAGACTACATTGTTGATGTATACGGAAAGTGCTTCAGGAATCGAGCTGACTTTTTGGCTTAACTGCATCACCGGAAACAAAACAGTAACCTTCTTCCAGTGAAATACCTATTATCTATCAGAGCATGACTACGATAACATGATAGGTGAGCTATGAGCTGATTATAGCCGCCCATAAAATCATGTCAACCCTTTCTATTACTGAATCTTTGGTGGATTTGTGAATTATAGCATAAGTATATGTATACAAAAATACCCTCCGGATTTTTCCAGAGGGTATAAATTATTAAGAGTTACTTGCTGCTTTGCCAGTTGTCTTTGACGATACACACTGCCTTCATCGGAAGCGTTACCGTCATATTTCCGTCAGGGTTCACCTGCGATTTCCACTCCGACACCGCAGCACCCGGCTTATCCGGCGCAATAATTCCTACAGGCAAAACTCCCTGCTTCCTCAAGTCCGCAAAAAGCTCGTCTATCGTTCTGCCCTTGTAGTAATTCTCAACATCCACCGTCGCAAAGCTGTGGCCGTCATCAGCAGTAGAAAGCACATCACGGATAAACGCAGATATTCCCTCGTTGTGCGTACACAGCGAAGTTATTCCGGCTATCAGGCTGTCAGAGTACAGAATATCATCAACACGGGCATACTTCGCGTAATGCTCATTCTCCGGGTTGTGCAGCTCCATCACCGTATAAATATCCGGTGCAAGATTCTCCACAGCCAACGCCGTCAGAATCGAGTGCGAGTCATCGTCCCCGTAATCGGGGTCTCCGAGAATTATCGCCCTCTTGGCCTTCTGAATGCCGCCTTTCCTCAGTGCGTCCTGCTCCGAAGGATTCCCCTGCACAAAAAACACATCATCAGGCAAATCATCCGGCCTGTCCTTCGCAATCAATGCCGCCTGCTGTCCGGAAGATAGTATCTCCTTAATCAGATACGGCCCTCTCTGATTCCAGCCGCATATCAGCACATGACCGTCAAACTTGCACATATTCATTCCCATCATCTCCCCTAATATAGCCCTTATACGGCTGTTGATTATCCTCTGCATAACTTCGGCAAACACAACTCCGAACAGTGCCACGCCGAATATCGACAGCAGAAACACTATCACCCTTCCCCACAACGTATGAGGCGATGTAGCAAATTCTCCCTGCCCTATCAGCGTAAAAAGCACCGTCCACAGCGAGTCAGTGTACGAGCCGGTAAAATTCCTCTCCTGCCACCACACAAACAGCGCGCGTCCGCCGATAAGTCCCACAAATAGCAGCAAAGCCGCCAATAATTTGTTGTGGAACTTTTTCGACATGCCTACGCCTCTGCGCACGCCCTTGACTGTTTTGACGAACCCCTTTGCTGACATTCTGACTCTGCCTCCGTTCAGTCCAGAAAGTCCTTCAGTTTCTTGCTGGGCTGGCGGAGTTTGCGGAGTGCCTTCGCTTCAATCTGCCGGATCCTTTCTCTCGTAACGTTAAACTTCTTGCCGACTTCC
>JAFTBT010000101.1 GCA_017455085.1 Synergistaceae bacterium | reverse complement strand
CTGACTGACTGCGCGCCAGACCGCATCAGAAGCCGGAGTGCCTTCAATACGTTTCCCGTCGGAGTCCATAATGGTGGTCATGAAGCGAATATTTTCCTTGAAGAGGGTCAAATCGACTCCGGTTATGCGCATCGAGTCGATATATGAAGTGTCGTACCTGATGAACCCGTCAACAAGGTCGTAGCCGTTCACTATATCGTACTCGTAGTACTCCTTAAGTGCGCGTGAAGCAACCATTAAGGACTCTTTAGTGGACTGGTTGAGGCTGCTGACAAAAATTCTTGAGGTTGAGGAGGCAATGATCACTACTGCGAGGATTAGGGGAATTAGTGAAAGCATAATAAGCATAGATTTCAGGCTGATATTTTTCACGTCTATACATCTCCTGTATAACAAATACAATTACAGGAAAATAATATCACCTCAAGTATAGGGCTGTCATGACCTGAATATTTCTGTCATGAGTCAGAAACATTCAGGTCTGTGATATTTCGTGCGTCATAAGGAGTCTGCTGGTACACAAAATAGTTCAGCCAGTTCGAATAAAGCAGATTTGCGCTAGACCGCCACGTACACACCGGCTGCTTTGTGTCGTCATCATTTGGGAAATAGTTATACGGCACGTGAATAGCCAGCCCTGCGCGTTTGTCCCGCCAATACTCCAGCGCAAGGGTCTCCGGATCGTACTCCGAATGTCCCGTAACGAATAGCTGTCTTCCCTCGTTGGTCGACACTACATAGACTCCTGCTTCGTCGCTCTCTGCAAGAATCTTCAGCGCAGGGACTTTCACCACATCACTGCGCATGATAGTCGTGTGTCTGGAGTGAGGCACCATAAATACATCATCTGAACCCCTGAAAAGTATAGAGTTCTTGCGGGTGACTCTGTGCCTGAAGACTCCGAACATCTTGCTGTGCAGGTGAATCTTAGGGATTCCGTAGTGATAGTAGAGTCCGGCCTGCGCTCCCCAGCAGATATGAAACGTGCTGTGAACGTGGGACTTGCTCCACTCCATAATCTCGCAGAGTTCCTCCCAGTAATAGACCTCTTCGAACGGCATATGCTCGACCGGTGCGCCCGTGATGATCATCCCGTCAAAGTACTCATGTTTCACCGCGTCAAAGGTTTTGTAGAAAGCAAGCATGTGTTCAGCGGGAGTATTTTTCGGGGTGTGTCCGCTGGCAGCGATAAGCTCAATCTCCACCTGAAGCGGAGTGTTGCCCAGCAGACGGGCTAACTGAGTCTCAGTAGTGATCTTTGTGGGCATGAGGTTTAGTATCAGAATCCGCAAAGGCCTGATGTCCTGAGTCATGGCTCTTCTGCGGGTCATGACGAAGATGTTTTCACGTTCTAGTATGCTTGCTGCCGGGAGGTCTCCGGGAATATTTATAGGCATGGTGAAATTACTCGTCTGCTTTCTGCCTGAAGATCTGCTCAAAGGCTTTGTGTGTCTCACTCGGAAGAATCCTGTAGCCCTTTTTCTCCTTAGTCATCCAGAGAGAATAGTCCCTGTAGAAAGATGCAGCCATCGCCATTATGGATTTCTTGCGGTTCTCCTTGATCTGCTCGTAGGGATTCTTGACCTTTCTGTCCTCGTCTGTGTCCCATCTGTACGCAGCGAGTGCATAGCTGACGGATTTATCCTCACCGTTCGTTGGGAAGGCAGGCAGCAATAGAGTGTTGTCCGACCAGTCATAAGTGCCTAATCCCATACCGGGAACGAAAATAGCTCTTGGCAGTCCGTACATTCTGACTCTTGGGACGTTGAACATAGCAATATCCATCCTGCACATGGACTCAAGAATCTTGTAGCTGCCGACGTAGTCTACTGGGAGGGTTCCGGGCTGACACAGCAGGGAAGAATCAGTGCGTGCGGTCTTTGCGGGGACGGCGAGGTATTCGCGTTTCTTGACGAGCATGTTTCTGAGTTCGGCGCGTTTCATGTTAGGGGACATCTCAGCGCAGGAGTCGGAGATTTTTTTGGTGCGTCTGGCGATTTTGACCGCATCGATCTGAGAGTAGAGTATCTCACGTGCAAGAATCTTCGTAGTGTCGTGAATCTGTATGAACTTTTCGGCTCTGGGAGCAGGAAGAGGGTTATCGTCCTTTTTGCGTGCGGAGTTGACGGCGAGCATGAGGGCATTTTCAGCGTCTAGGTAGGCTTTGCGTTTCTGTGAGAGAGCCTGACGGGTGGATTCGTCGCCTTCACGGTACTCCGGGACTCGCATTGCGACCTTCATGTAGGGCATGAGGTTTTCGGTCATGGCCTGAGTGAGGGATTTGGGGCTTTGGCCGGAGGAGTATGCGCTGAAGATGGCTGCGGCTTCTTTGTCGCGGAGTAGGCTCAATTGATCGAGCATTCTGGTGAGGTAGCTGATTCTGCTGTCCAGAGAAGTCCCGATGAGCGGATCAGGAGAGGGGTTTGCGGTGATGGCGGCCCAAGATTCTGCGATGTAGTCTGTGAACGCCATGACAGGGAGGATTCCGCCGGGGCACTGTGCAGCGAGGAAAGCAGCGGGGTTGAAGTCAGCGGCCAAGTCAGTGACTCCGGGAAGGCAGCCGAGATCTATGAAGAGTCTTTCTTCCTGATCGAAGGTGAGTTTTGCGGGCATGGCCTGAGTCTGAGCGTCCACCAGAGCAAAAAGTATATCCCAGTATGAGCTGGACATAGTGAGCCAGAGCTTGCGGGCTTGGGCT
>JAFTBT010000100.1 GCA_017455085.1 Synergistaceae bacterium | reverse complement strand
GTGCCGTTTATGGATCTGCAGTATAACTTGGCGGATGTGGAAATCTCGTTAGGGGCGTTGATAGTGTTCGTGATGATGATGAACGACTCCCCCGACGAGTCTTCAGGGGAGTAATCTTGCTGTGAATTACTTGCGAAGGCAAAGAAATGCAGTAAACAACGCCGCAGCTAACGAAGCGATAAGCCGTCCCCACTCCATGAATATCACTCTCCTTTACAGGAATTACGCCGGCCCGAAAATCCAGCCCGCTATCCCTCCGGCTATTGCCCCGATCACCGCACACACTGTTCCTCCGATGAAGGGCAGATAGTTCCCGATAACTCCTCCCGCAGCTGCACCGGCCATAGCTCCATATTTTGCGCCGGATCTTGACGGCTTGATGGTGAAGTCCTTTGTGGTTGTGGTCTCAACAGTACCGTCATCACGTTTCTTTGTCCATGTCCGAATTGTAGTAGTTGTTGCTGATGTACCAATCGGAATATCTTTCACAACATCCTTAGCTTTCCACATAGCTTTTGCCATATCTTTGGCTTTGCTCATGAATCAGTGCCTCCATTCACAAAATCTGCCTCCAGCTCCTCACTGAAGGCTTCCGAACCTGTCGGCTACTTGCCAGATTTGCGGCCTTTCTCGTAGGCTGAATACACAGCACCCACATTCGCGGCACTCTTCGCGGCTTTTCCGACTACACTGTCGCCCTTGCTGGAGCAGCCCGACACAACTGCTACACCTATTTCTGCCGGACAGTCCTTCACGAAACTTCCAACGCTTGCTGCTTTTGAGAAGAAACCCATAGCTTTCACACCTCCTTGCAGAAAAACATACTCCGTCAACGCAGAGCCATATCATTAACGTTTTTGTTTGGGATTGTTGGTGAGGTACATAATATCACGTAATGGGGGGGGGGCTGTCAAGACTCAAGCCTCTATATTTCCTGAAGGTATTTTCTCACAAAAAATACTCCCCTGCAATTTCTCACAAGGGAATATCGCAATCACTTCATCACGTCTGCGGGAAATACTCCGCTGAATCCGCACTAATATCTGCTCATCCAGAGACCAGCTTTTACTTCACAGCGTCAAACCCCCGCGCAATATCCGCAATAATATCGTCAATATGCTCCGTCCCGATTGAGAGCCGTATAGTCGTCGGCCTTATCCCGCACGCAAGCAGATCATCCCCATCAAGCTGAGAGTGCGTAGTCGACGCAGGATGTATCACCAGCGACTTCACATCAGCCACATTCGCCAGCAGTGAGAACAATTCCAGACTCTCCGTGAACTTTTTGGCCGTGTCGGAGTCTCCCTTGATGTCGAACGTGAAAATCGATCCGCCTCCGTTCGGGAAGTACTTCCTGTAGAGTTCCGCCTGCCTCCCTGTCTCCAGAGAGGGGTGATTCACCCGCGCAACTTTGGGATGATTTTTCAGGTACTCCACAACCTTCAAGGCATTCTGCACATGACGCTCAACCCTCAGCGAAAGAGTCTCAAGCCCCTGAATCAGCATGAACGAGTTGAAGGGAGAAAGGCACGCCCCCAAATCCCGCATGAGTGTCGTCCGCATCTTGATGATGTACGCAAGACTCCCTGCTGCCTCAGTGAAGACTATTCCGTGATACGATGGGTTAGGCTTCGCGAGTCCCGGAAACTTGTCGTTCTGTCCCCAGTCGAATTTGCCCCCGTCAACTACAACTCCTCCCATGACTGCACCGTGTCCGCCGATGAATTTCGTTGCTGAGTGCACAACTATATCCGCTCCGTACTCGATAGGCCTGCACAAAAACGGTGTCGCAAATGTGTTGTCGATCACTAAGGGGATTCCGTGCTTGTGTGCGATTGCGGCGACGGCCTCGATGTCGATAACGTCAGAGTTCGGGTTGCCGAGTGTCTCAGCGTAAAGCAGCTTAGTGTTTGGCTGAATGGCCTTCTCGAAATTCTGAGGGTCTGACGGGTCAACAAATGTAGTTGTGATTCCCTGCTCTGGTAGTGTATTCGCGAAGAGGTTGAACGTTCCGCCGTATAGGTTCGTTGAGGAGACTACGTGATCTCCTGCTGTTGCGATGTTCTGGACGGCGTAGACTATTGCGGCCGAGCCTGAGGCTGTGGAGAGCGCACCAGCTCCGGATTCTAACGCGGCAATTCTCTTCTCGAAAACGTCATTAGTGGGATTCTGTAGGCGTGTGTAGATGTTTCCGGGTTCAGTGAGTGCGAAACGTCCTGCTGCAGTTGTGGAGTCCTTGAAGACGTACGAAGTAGTTGCGTAGATGGGGACAGCTCTTGCGTCAGTAGCGGGGTCTGGGGATTCTTGTCCTGCGTGTAGCTGTAGTGTCTCGAATTTATACTTGCTCATTGCTGGTATTCCTTCTTTCGGTGTGAAAAGTTAGCACATAATTATACTCTTCCGGAAGATACTTGTACGTGAGGATATATACTGCGCTGCTGAGTCTATTAAGGACGTGGCAGAGTCTCAAGGGGTCAGACTCTCCGAAGGCTCTCCACGCGGATAATTCTGTTTCTCGCACAAGTGTCCGTAGTAGATTCAGGGCTGCTGCCTCTTTCTGCATGTCGTGATGCGGGAGGATGTGGCCTCTTCCGAAAAACTTTGCTGGGTTGTGTGAGCGGGAGTGTATTTCGTCCTCAGACAGTCCCCATAACGTAAACTTTCCGCTAAAATCTGTCTCTCCTGCCTCGCAAGCCTGAAGCCTCCTGATGATTTGGCGGACTTCCTCAAGGTCAGAGATGTATTCGTGATTCTGAGAGAGAGCCTGCAAGAAAACTATCTGAGCGTTGAGGGAGTCGAGTTTGCCTCGAAATTCTATGCGTGAGCTGTTTTTTTGGGGGTGGGTGGGCGGGGTTGCCGTGAGTGGAGCGAGCGGCATATTATCTATAGAGCTGCCCCTGCCTGATGGAGTGATACTGTTTTCCGTACTGTCAGCCTGATTGCTCAAGCTGCCCCTGCTGTGAGAAAAATTACTGCTGCTCATGCTCCAAGTGTCGCCACCATTACTGCCTTTATGGTGTGCATTCTGTTTTCTGCCTCGTCGAAGACTCTCGACTGCTCCGACTCGAAAACTTCTTCCGTAACTTCACAGCCCTTCACCGCCGGAAGACAGTGCAAAAATATCGTGCTTGCTTTTCCAGTTGCAGCCATGATCTCAGAATTTACCTGCCACCCTCCGAGCAGCCTATAGCGTTCCTCCTTGAGGGCTTCTTCTCCCATAGACACCCACACGTCCGTGTACACAGCATCAGCGTCTTTCACGGCCTCTTTCGGGTCATTGATGACGGTTATGCTTGAGTGTGCTGCTATTTCCCTGCATTTCGCCAAAAGTTCCGATGAAGGCTCTAACTCTTTCGGTGAACTGACTACGTAATCTATGCTCATCTTTGCGCAGCCGATCATGAGGGCATTGCTCATGTTGTTGCGTCCGTCTCCTAAGTACACGAGCTTCAAGCCCCTGAGTCTGCCGAAGTTTTCCCTCAAGGTCAGGAAGTCCGCGAGAACTTGAGTCGGGTGGTCTACGTCAGTTAGTCCGTTCCACACCGGGACACCCGAATATATCGCGAGAGCCTCTACAGATTCTTGCTTGAACCCCCTGAACTCGATACCGTCAAACATCCGGCCAAGAACTCGTGCGGTGTCCTTGATGTCTTCTTTTGCGCCGAGCTGAATATCATTCTTGTTGAGGTATTCCGGAAATGCTCCTTCGTCATTGCACGCCACAGTGAACGCACACCGAGTCCTGGTAGATGACTTCTCGAAGATGAGGGCTATGTTTTTGCCGTCCAGAGTATGTCCGCGGATCCCGGAGCGTTTTTTGGCCTTGAGGTCTGCAGCTAGAGTGAGGAGATAGTCTATTTCTGCTGGAGTGAAATCCATCAGAGTCAGGAAACTTCTTCCCTTGAGGTTGACTGCCATAATATTGCCTCCTGTGTGTGAGAAAATGTGTGTGAGTTTTTGCGATTATATCACCGTGTGTTAAGTGGCATGACATATTCACGGTGTATATCTCACAGATTCGGTGCTAGCCATGTGAGAGTAAATTTTGCGATTATATTATCGTGTGCTAAACTAGCAAAAATCCCAAGAAAGGAGTATTGACATTTCTTATGCTAAATCAGTATAATCCTTTGGCATTTGGCATTTGGCATTTGGCATTTGGCATTTGGCAATAAATGTACCATAATTTCGGTAGAACATAAATTTATTGACTACGGCTTTAGAGTGTATAAGTGCATTCTGAATACGGAGTCTTTTTGTTGCAGAAAGTGGTGCTGCGTATGAAAACATCAAGATTCTCAGATGCAGTTACCCCTTCACTAACTCGCAAGCTGTTCAACATGGCCAAGTCAATCGGCAACAGTGTCATCGATCTGACACTCGGAGACCCTGACCTTCAAACACCTCCAGAAATTCGCAATGCAGCACTCGAAGCAATTTCAGGCCGCCTCACAATGAACTATTCAGCCAATGCAGGACTGCCAGAACTTCGTGAAGTATATTCATCTTTCTTCAATTCACGCTATAACTTCCCAATTACTCCTGATAAAAACATAATCGTTACTGTTGGCGGAATGGAAGCACTTTTTCTCGCTCTTTCATCAATCATAGACAGCGGCGATGAAGTTATCATCATGGGACCTTATTACGTGAACTACCTGCAAATGATCAGAATGTGTGAAGGCACCCCAGTAATCATTGATCGTCTAGGGAAAAACAGTCAGGAAACCGCACAAGCCATCACCGACTCAATTACTCCAAAAACTGCAGCAATAATCATCAACTCTCCGTGTAACCCTGTAGGAGATATTCTGCCTGACTCTCTGCTCAGAGTGATAGCTGAAACCGCCATAAAGCATAATTTAGCCGTAATCTCTGATGAAGTCTACAACTCCCTCGTGTATGACGGCAAAAAGTCCTCAAGCATATATGACATTGACGGAATGCAGGAGCGCACAATCGTGATCGACTCATGCTCAAAACGTTTTGCTATGACAGGCTGGCGAGTGGGATTTGCTGCAGGCCCTGAGGATGTTATTGCGAACATGACCAAACTTCAGGAAAATGTAGCTGCATGTGCCCCTCTTCCGTCTCAGTACGCAGCCATAAGGGCATATCGCGGAGGATTCGATTACTCGTACATACGGGACACTTTCCAGAAAAGGCGTGATGTCCTCGTGAACGGTCTGGCAAAAATTTCAGGTATATCATTCATCAATCCGGAGGCAGCTTTTTACTGCTTCATAAACATCGGCTCGTCAGGTATGGACTGCGAAAACTTTGCCTACTCCCTATTGGAGCATGAACATGTTGCAGTTGTTCCCGGCACTGCTTACGGTGAAAAGTATTCTGAATACATCAGGCTGGCTTTCACTGTGAACGAAAAGACTCTGCTTGAGGCACTGGGCAGAATTTCACACTTCTTTGGAGGGCTGACGAAATGACTGCGAAAAAAGTATTAATGCTCGGCGGAGCAATGCAGCAGATTCCAGCGATCCAGCACGCAAAATCTTTAGGGCTTCATGTGATCACTTGCGACTACCTTCCGGAAAATCCCGGCCACAAATTCGCTGATGAGTACTACAACGTCAGCACTACGGACTTGGACGGAGTACTTGCCCTCGCACAAAAGCTCAGAATCGACGGGATAGTTGCCTACGCTTCAGACCCAGCAGCTCCAACAGCCGCATACGTTGCCGAAAAACTAGGCCTTCCCGGAAATCCCTACGAGTCAGTGAAAATTCTCACACAGAAGGATCTCTTCAGGGCATTCCTGGCTGAAAACGGCTTCAACACTCCAAAAGCAAAAGGCTACATCAAGCGCGAGGATGCTTTACACGATTATGAACGCTTCAAGTTCCCCGTGATGGTTAAGCCTGTAGATTCGTCAGGCAGTAAAGGAGTCGTAAAGGTCTTTGCTCCTGATGAGTTACCTTCGGCAATAGATGAAGCATTGTCGTATTCGAGGGCTGGAAGATTCATCATTGAGGAGTTCATCGTCAAAAAAGGCTATCAGGTCTCAGGAGACGGGTTTTCTGTTGACGGCAGGCTTGCTTTCACGAGTTTCGGGAATGAGCTTTATGCTTCATCGGGAGGTACAACGAGGGATTACGTAGCTTTGGGAGAATTTTGGCCTTCACTTCTGACTGATGAGCAGAGGCAGAAAGTCAACAATGAGCTCCAGAAACTTATGACTGCCCTGAAAATGCGGACATGTGCTTACAACATAGAGGTCATACTTGACGAGAATGACGAGCCTTATGTTATTGAGTTAGGCCCTCGCAACGGAGGCAGCTATATTCCCCAGCTGATAAAGTATGCAACCGGAGTTGACTTAATCGACTACACGATCAAGGCAGCAATCGGAGAGTCATGTGCAGGTTTGGACATGGCGGAGACTAAGGGCTTTTGGAGCAACTATATGATCTTCAGCACCGTTTCAGGAAAGTTTAAGGGCTTGAGATTTGACGAGCCCTTCAGACGGAATAACCTTCTTGAGGTTCACTGCACTGCTGATGACGGCGAAGATGTTCACGAATACAGGAATACTTCTCATTCATTAGGGACGATATTGTTCAAAGCGGACAGCCTCGATGAGATTATGACCATCACCGAAAATATTGGGAAGTATTATCACGTTGAGGTGTATTAATGCGGAAGCTAGTCATTATCGGTACAGGTTCGACGGCGCAGAGAATCCATGACTTTGTGAAATACTATGACTTGTACGAAATAATCGGTTATGCTGCTGACTCTGAATACGTAAAATCAATTATGGGGGGGGCATAAACGGAAACAGAGTGTTTTGTACGGATGAACTGCCGGAAATTTGCAGGAGGGAAAACGCTCTTGTGTTTGCGGCAGTATTTTGGAACAGGTTCAACAGCCAGAGAAGAGAGCTTTACGAGAGAATTAAGGCTAAAGGTCTGGAGTTCGCTAATGTAATTTCACCTACCGCAGTGATTCGTGGAAGGCTTGACGGCGGAAATTGCTGGATCAACGATTATGTAGTGATTCAGAGCGGGGCAGTTGTCGGAGCTGATACGTACATCATGGACGGAGCAGTGATCGGGAACATGGCAAAAGTCGGTGAACACTGCCATATAGGCGCGCATTCTGTTGTCTGCGGTGCCTCTGTGCTTGGTGAACAGTGTTTTACGGGAGTGAACTCAGTAATTTTTGACGGCGTGAGGCTTGGGAAGAAGTGTGCAGCCGGAGCGTGTAGTGCTGTGAAAAGGGACATGCCGGACAACACTATATGCAAAGTCAGTACAGAGAGCTTTGTATACACGACATACAGCCCTGAAGAAATCGAGAGCAAATTACTGGTGACGTCAGAACGCAAAAAATTGTTGTGCATATGATTCTTGTACTGTGCTAGAATCTACTCACTCAACTTTCTACAAAAAGGGGATTGACAAAATTTATGTTAGTCAGTAAAATTGCTTGCTTGATTGCTTGCTTGCTTGCTTGTGCTAACTTTGTCTCATTAACATTATACTCTGAATATAACCGTGTCCTGCATGCAGATTCTTGCGGGGCATTTTTTGTACGCTCATGAAGATAATCATCATAGGCGGCAAAGGTTCCGCAGTAGTTATCGCTGAACAGATTCACGATACCCAGCAGAAAACCGGCTCAGTCGAGTTCTTGGGCTTCGCTTTCGACGACAAAGCATATTACCCGGAGATTAACGGCTTCCCGGTTCTCGGAGGCACAAGAGAAATCTACGGACAGTACGAATCCTTCAGTGATGTCAAATTCATCTTCGCAATGTACCGTCCCGACCTCATCAAGGAAAGAATAGCCCTCAGAGACAGTTACGGCATCCCTCCCGAAAGATGGGCTGTGTTCGTCCACCACTCCGCATATGTCGCACGTTCCGCCTCGCTGGGGTATGGGTGCGTTGTCCTCGCCAACACCGTCATAAATCCCAACGTCAGCACAGGCAGCTTCAACACGTTCCAGTCAAACGTCCTGATAGGCCACGACACCAGAATAGGCAGCAGCAATTTCTTCACCGGACACTGCGCAGTCGGCAGCAACAACAAAATCGGCAGCGGGTGTTTTTTCGGGTTGAACACTTCACTGAACAACTACATAGAGATCGGGGATTACGTTTTCTGCGGAATGGGGTCGAACGTCATCAAGAGCATTCCTGATAATCTCATGGTCTACGGGAATCCTGCAAGGCCTGTAGAACGCAAAATCAAGCCGCTCTAACTTAGGAGGCATATATCACATGGGAATAATGGACAACGAAAAATTGTTTGACTCTGAATATAACTACATGGAAGGAAATCTGCTCAGGAGTGTACTTGTAAACGTCAACAAACGCTTTCACGGCTACTATGCAGAGAATCTTTCGGAAGCAGTAACAGTGTTTCAGGAGATCATATGCGGTTTCGTGCAGGATGAATTTTTTGACGGCAGGACTCTAGAAATCGGCATAGGGGACTCCATGTCAGTGCATCAAGCCGGAATCATGGACTATCTTTATCACGAACAATCACAGGGCCGCTTAAGCATCATCAACCCTTTCGAGCGATTACCTGACGGCAGATACAGCGAGTTCAAGGGCTACCCCAATGACTGGCTGCCTGAAGACACATACAACGCCATCAACAGGCGCGTTTGGGACAAGGCAAGGCGTGCGCTATTGACTGACGTGTTCGTTACCGGACTGAACGCTATAACGTATGACGGCGAAATTGTTTCGACTGATGGTGTAGGCAACAGGTTAGCAGGGATCATTTACGGCCCTTATAAAGTCGTACTGATAGCTGGACGCAACAAAATCGTCAAGGACATTCCTGCAGCACTCGACCGAATCAAGAATGTAGCTGCTCCACTGAATCACTACAGGCACTTTTCGAAGCACAAGATCGCCGGAGAGAAGGCCAAGCAGAATTACGGCATATACAAATTCGCTGAACTGCCATGCGTGAAATTGGGAAGGTGTGTAGATTGCGGCTCTCCTATGTGTACGCGTCATGTAACTATGCTCCTCAGTAGAAATACTGGCTGGGGGGGGCTATTCCGAGACAGAATACACGTTATCCTCGTCAACGAAGATCTCGGCTGCTGAATAAGGAGGTCAAATCATGAGTTACGGAAGATTCTACGAGGATTTCACACCCGGCGAAGTCATATCCCACGACCTCACGAAAACTATTCTGGAGAGCGACAACAATATTTTCTGCTTGCTCACTATGAATCATCACCCCGTTCACTCGGACATAGAGTACGCAAAATCCCACCAGCACGGGCAAATTCTCGTAGTGGGGACTCTGGTCTTCAGCCTGGCTGTCGGAATCACAGTGCAGGACATCAGCGGCCATGCAGTCGCGAATCTGGAGTACAACAACGTCAAACACACTGCGCCCGTGTTCATCAACGACACCATACACGTAATCACCGAGATTCTGAGCAAGAGAGACTCCCGCAAAAAACCCGACAGAGGCATAGTCCACGTAAAGAGCCGAGTGTTCAACCAGAAGGATTGCGAAGTCTTGTCGTTCGAGCGGAAGGTTTTAGTGTTCAAGAAAGGGTGATAGCTATGCTGATATTGAGGAGTATGCTCTACATGCCGGCCTACAAGGAAAAATTCTTCAGGAAGATCCACGAACTGGATGCGGACGCGGTGATCTTTGACCTTGAGGACTCTGTGCCTCAGCAGTTCAAGCAGCAGGGGCGGGAAAATCTCCATAACTTCCTGCAAAGCTACGAGCCTGACGGAAAAAAGCTCTTTGTCCGACTCAACTCCATAGAGAGCGGATTACTGCTGGAAGACCTGAAATATATCTTATCCCCGAAAATCTACGGCCTTATGCCCACTAAAGTATATTCACATGAGGACATAATCTATTACGACAAATTAATCACCCAGTACGAACATGATAACGGGCTTGTGAATCACAGATTTACGTTTGTGCCGTTGATCGAGACAGCTTCGGCGGTGCTGGATGCGTTCAAGATTGCGGGCAGTACCGACAGAGTCAAAGCACTTGCTTTCGGCGGAGAGGACTACTTGAACGACATGGGAGGCTTTCACGGGACACCCCCGAAAGGTCTGGACTACCCGAGAGCGCAAATTTCTGTGGCTGCACGTTCTACCGGAGCGTTGCCGATAGATACGCCGTACTTGCAGATTCACGATGAGCATGGATTTCGTGAGGAGGCTAGACTGTCTTTTGAGCTGGGGTTTGCGGGGATACAGTGCCTATCTCCTGCGCAGGTTGGACTCGCAAATGAGTGTTTCCTGCCGACGCAAAAGGAAGTGCAGGACTCTTTGGGAATAGTTCACGCAATCGAAGAAAGCTCACGTGAAGGAAGCGGAGTAGCTATGTATAACGGGAGCATGATCGGGCCGCCTATGGAGAGACGAGCAAGGAAAGTACTCGCACTGTTGGAGGCAGCACAGAAAGGAAGGGTAAATATTGAGTAAGCAGCGGTTAGTGATAATCGGGAGAAGCAGCACAGCGGAGCAGCTATACTCGTTCGTGAAGGCGCATGACCTTTTCGAGGTGAAGGGTTTCGCAGTGAACAGGCAGTACATGAACGCAGAGTCATTTCTCGGACTCCCTGTGTATGAGCTTGAGACTCTGAAGGCACACGAGGGCGAAATATTTGACGTGGTATTTGTGGCTGTGTTCTGGAACGCCCTCAACAGCGACAGGCGCAAGGTGTTCGAACAAGTTCAGGCTATGGGGCTGGAGTGCGCTAACGTGATTTCTCCGAAGGCGAGCGTTTACGGTGAGCTTGTCGGCAAAAATATCTGGGTGCATGACTACGCTGTGATTCAGAATGATGCAGAGATTCATGATGACGTTATGATGATGGCTTATAGTCTGGTCGGGTCTCATGCAGTGATCGGCTCTCATGTCTTCATGGGGACAAAAAGCACCGTAGCAGGAGGGTGTACCGTCGGAGAACAGAGCTTTATCGGGATCAACTCGACTGTGTTTGACGATACGCATGTGGGCAGAAAATGCATAGTGGGTGCGTGTTCAACAGTGAAGCGGAATCTGCCGGACTACCACGCGTGCAAAACTAGGCTGGAGTCCATGAACGTGAAGGCGTATCCTCCTGAGGTGATAGAGTCTAAATTGCTGTTCAGGGAAAACGTAAGGTAACTTCCGCAAAAAAACTGGCTCTGCATTCTCCACAGGTGCAGGGCTTTTTTGTGCATGAATATACCCCGCACATCTCTGCACGGGGCTGTGAATTTCTGCCTGCTCTATGAGTTCATATTCTCCAGTCTGGAAAATACTTCCTCTTTGTCGTGCCCAAGTATCAACGTCAACGCTGTAGCCCTGCTGTCCGGCTGTACGAGTCTCTCGTTCGTGATCCCGCACAATTCCGCCAACGCCCTCGCACCCTGCTTCACGCCATCGTCTGCATTCGGAGGATAGATTATGTTGCTCGACCTGTAGTCGTAGTGCCTCGCGTTTCCGGTGTAGGGTACTTCGATTCCGAGTCGCTGGAAAAGCTGCGCAGCCCTCTTCCCGATTCCTTTTTCGCCGTCCCCGTTGAGTATCCTGATGCTCAAAATCTGATCCCTCAGTTCCGCAACCTTCTCGCTGTCAAACCCCTCAAGGTGCGGCCCTTCAGGTTTCTCGTCGAGGTTTATCGTCTCTGTCGACTCCAACAGTGAGTCATCAGCCGGAGGCATCTTCGCGGCTAACTGGAGAGAAAATGCGTTGTTGTCCAGAATCCAATAGCTCACGTTCTTGCTGAAGCCCGATTTTCCCGGAGCCATGAACATTTTGATTCTGTCCGGCGGGAGTGAATTAGCGAACTGCAACAGCTTCAACGCCTCCAGCGGCGCAAGGTCTGTATCTATCGCGTCCATGACCTCATTCAGAATCGCTGGCAGTCTCGGAATTATTGAGGGGGACTTGATTTTCTTCATCATGGTGTCTATGAATCTCTGCTGCCGTCTGACTCTGCCTATGTCGCCTAACGGGTCATGCCTGAATCTCACGTAGCCTAGTGCAGTTTTTCCGTTCATGTGCTGCTGTCCGGCCGGAATGTTTATGAATAATTTTCCTGAATAGTCGTTGTAGACCATTCGCTTCTCGACGTATATATCCACCCCGCCAAGAATATCTACTATTCTGGGAAAACTCTTGTAGCTGACCTTCACGAAGTAGTCTATAGGCATTCCCGTAAGGTTCACCAGAGTCTCACGCAAGAGTCTTATCCCGCCGTAAACGTAAGCATGATTAATTTTGTCCCAGCTCCGCCCGGGAATATACACCCTCGAATCTCTGGGTATCGATGCGATTCTGAGTCCGGGGTTCTGTGCGTCAAAAATCGCAAGGGCTATCGCGTCAGTCCTTGAGCCTCCGGAAACGTTATCCAGCCCCACAATCAGGACGTTCACTGTTCCGCGAGCAGTGGTGTCTTTCTTGTCCTGATCAGCTACGGCTAATTCTGTGTCCGCAGGTTTGGACTCTGATTTTTCGGGGTCTGCCTGATTCTGCTGCTGGATGCTCTCGATAGTCTGCGGCTCTTTCTTGGGAATGGGTAACGGGTTCGGATCATTGAGGACTTCTGACAACCTGAAGGCAGCTCCTCCGATCATGGACGAAGCTATCATGAAAATTATCCCTAAAATCTTAAGCACTCTCATAAATTTCAACCACCTCTGTACAAATTATTCGACTCGATATATATCTCCACTAGGTGCGGGACAAGAAAACGTATGCCCTTCCTGTCGCGAGTACGTTCGCGGATTTCCGTGCTTGATATGGCGAACTGGGGAATCTCGATATATTTTAGCTTATCGCGTATGAATTTCGGGAGTGATTCTATTCCGCTGACAGGGTAGCCGGGCCTCCGAGCAGTAACAAGCGTACACAGCTCCGGTATCTTCTCGTACTCGTACCATGACGTGATCGACAGCATAGCATCAAGCCCCGTGATGAAGTATAGATTTTCCGGTGCAATGCCTGAGTCTATGAATGCCCTCAGTGTATCAACTGTGTGTGTGGATTCTTTGCGGTCTATCTCGATTCTTGAGACGGAATACTCTAACACTCCTCCAGTCGCCAAAAGAGTCATAGCGTACCTGTCTTCAGCGGGAGTGATTCTGCGGGAAGACTTATGCGGCGGATCACCTGTAGGCACAAAAATTATCCTGTCTATGCCGAGATTTATGCGTGCTTCTTCAGCGGCCAGCAAATGCCCGTAATGTATCGGGTCAAACGTTCCGCCCATTATGCCCGTCTTCATGTTATGCACCTCCTGTTTTGATTGTAGTGTTTACGCGATGTTTTGAGGGTTAAGCGATGACTTCAGGCTCAAAGTCAAATTCCGTGTCGCCAATGTATACTTTGTCGCCGTCCCTAGCTCCTGCTGCTTCGAGTGCCTCCTCAACGCTGAGAGCCTTGAGTAATCTTGCGAACTTCTGGAGTGCGTCCTCATGCTCGAAGTTTATGCGTGCTACTGACTTTTCGAGGTTCTCGTGTTCGACTCTGAAGCTGCCGTCTGACTGCCGAATAATCTTCACTGGTTCGCGGGATTTCGCGGGCTTTTTGCGTGGAAGTTCGGTGATTTCCTGTGAAGCCTCAACCTCCAGAGTCACAACCGGAGTTTTCCTCACGAGGTCAGCTATTTTCCGAATCAGCTCCGGAATGTTCTCGCCTGTCAACGCGCTCACAGCCATATACTGCAAATCATGAGCCTCTGCCTCAGCTCTGAGTGCTTCCGAGTTTTCGCCAGTACCCTCAATGTCTATCTTGTTGCCGACGACGATACAGGGTCTCTCGTCAAGATTCGCGCCGTATTCCCGAAACTCATTGAGCAGTGCGTGAAAAGTCTCTACAGGTTCAGGCTGACTCAAATCTATAACGTGAATGATGATTCTCGTCCTCTCCACATGCCTCAAGAACTGCAGGCCTAAACCTTTACCCTCATGAGCTCCCTCGATTAGGCCGGGCATGTCCGCAATCACGATTTGTGCGTCATCAACGGCGAGTACTCCGAGATTGGGAGAAAGAGTCGTGAACGGGTAGCCTGCGATTCTGGGGTGAGCTCCGCTGATGGATGATAGTATGCTGGATTTTCCTGCGTTAGGGAAACCTGCAAGCCCCACGTCCGCAATCAGCTTGAGTTCTAGGGTGAGAGCTCTCTCTTCGCCTGGGTCGCCCTTCTCCGCGAATTTGGGTGCGCGTCTCGATGCAGTAGCGAAGTGTGAATTTCCCCTGCCTCCTTTTCCTCCGTGAGCAGCAATGAATCTCTGTGAAGGCACAACCAGATCCGCAAGCACTTGGCCTGATTCTGAATCTCTGACGAGGGTCCCGCAAGGCACGTGAATCACTAGGTCTTTTCCGGCAAGCCCTGAACGGTGCGCACCTTCGCCGTGTCCAGCGTGTCCAGCCTGAAATCTGCGGTCATACTCGAAATCTGCGAGGGTAACCACTCCGCCCACAGCCTCAAGAATCACATCGCCGCCTTTTCCGCCGTCTCCTCCATCTGGGCCGCCTTTGGGTACGAATTTCTCCCTCCGGAAACTCAATGCACCGTTGCCGCCGCGTCCAGCCTTTACGTAAATATCTGCTAAGTCTACAAATTTCATGTCCTGATAAAAAAATTTGCCCCATATTTCAGGGGCGTGATGATGTTCTGATTCCTGATACCTGCTGATTATTCGGCAGGCACAACTGATACGTACTTGCGGCCCATTTTCTTGTGGTAGTTCACTTTGCCGGGTACGAGTGCAAACAGTGTGAAGTCCCTTCCGAGTCCGACATGCTTTCCCGGGTGAACCTGAGTCCCACACTGCCTGACGAGGATACTGCCTGCGCTGACGTCCTGCCCTGCGAAGACCTTAATGCCGCGATATTTGGGCTGGCTGTCGCGTCCGTTTGTGGAGCTTCCCTGCCCCTTCTTGTGCGCAAAAAACTGTAGATCGAATTTTTTGGTGAGTCTGGTCATGAGTCTAAAATTTCCTCCGTTATGATTTTGACGTGTCTGGGATTTTCGCGGGCTATATGCCTGAGGGATTCTGCGGCTGTGTTCGTGAGGAGAGATATGCTTTTGTGTTCAGATTCCGGCCAAGTGACTCGGATTAGTGGTACTCGTGAATCTGCGACCACCTGCAAGCCCTGAACGTGTGCGATGTCCTCAAGCCCAAGCACTAACGCCTGCATGAGCGTACTGACTGCTGCACAGACTATATCGCTGCCACTGCGTGAGTAGCCAGAATGTCCCCTGCTCTCAATCCCTGTGAGTGTTTTTCCCTGATAGATGAGCTTTACGGCTGTCAACTAGGCCTCGATGTTCCTGATGACGACTTCGGTGAAATATTGTCTGTGTCCGCGCATCTTGCGATAGTTCTTCTTGCTCTTGTACTTGAACACGAAAACCTTATCTGCGCGAGCCTGCTTGACGATTTCGGCGGTGACTCTTGCCCCGATGATGTAGGGGTCTCCGAATTTTGCGGGGGTGTCGTCTCCTCCGATGGCTACGATTTTGTCGAAGATGATCTCTGTGCTGGTTTCACCGTTGAGGCGTTCGACTCTGAACTTGTCGCCGACTTGTGCGCGGTATTGTTTTCCGCCGGTCTCGATAACTGCATACATGTGTGTAAAGTTTCCTCCTTACGCTGAAAAAGGCCCGTCATGACTCTGACGGTTGATGCCATATTCATGCGAGAATGTGTGAGATGTTGAGAATTATAGCATACAAGTGTGTGAGGGAATGTGTGTGTTTTTGTGGAGTGCAGGATGACGCTGTGAGGAAATGGCTTTGCTGTGTGTGGAGTGTAGCGTGATGCTATGAGGGTATGGCTTTGCTGTGTGAAGTGTAGCGTGATGCTATGAGGGTATGACTCTGTTGTGTGTGGAGTGTAGCGTGATGCTGTGAGGGTATGACTCTGTTGTGTGTGGAGTGTAGGATGATGCTGTGAGGGTATGGCTTTGCTGTGTGAAGTGTAGCGTGATGCTGTGAGGGTATGGCTTTGCTGTGTGAAGTGCAGCATGATGCTGTGAGGGTATGGCTCTGTTGTGTGTGGAGTGTAGGATGATGCTGAGAGGGTATGGCTTTGCTGTGTGAAGTGCAGCATGATGCTGTGAGGGTATACTCTAATGTGTGAATAATAATACACAAACAATACATGCTATAATCACCGAAAAATTTTACATGAAAGGATAGTTGACAGTGTCCACTAACGAGGCTACAATCGGAACACCGAACACCGAACACCGAACACCGAACACCGAACACCGAACACCGAACACCATAACTATACCCAAAAATTACCAGTAAGGATAGCTCACGTAATAGGAAAAATCCGCAATGGTGGAGTCGAAGCCGTCATCATGAACTACTACAGAAATATTGACCGCACAAAAATTCACTACGACCTCATAATCGATAATGACTCCTCAAATCCTCACGTTCAAGCAGAATTAGAGTCTTTAGGCGGAAGAGTCATCACAGTTCCTCCGTATCAGAAACTACTTGCGAATCATAAAGCTCTCTATCAGATCTTCAGGCAGAATCACTATCAGCTGGTCTACTCACACATGAATACCCTATCTGTCTTCCCGTTATTCGCCGCCAAACGTGCAGGCATCCCAATCCGAGTCGCACACAGCCACAGCACCGCAGGACACGGACACGGAGAATCCATCCGCAACATCATGAAGTATTCCCTTCGTCCGTTCGCAAAGCTCTTCCCGACACATTTGTGTGCATGTTCTGAACACGCAGGCAGATGGCTGTTCGGGGATAAGGCTTTCGATTCCGGAAGGGTCAAGGTCTGGAACAACGCTATCGACACCGCAAGATTCGCCTACTCTGAGTCTGTGAGGCAGGAGACACGCAAAGTACTCAATCTCTCCGACAAGCTCGTAGTCGGGCATTCTGGACGCTTCATGACGCAGAAGAATCACACTTTCCTCATCGACATATTTGCGGAGATCCATAAACGTCGTGAAGATTCCGTGCTGCTGCTCGCTGGAGACGGCTCACTGATGCATGACGTGAAGGCCAAAGTTTCGCGGCTGGGACTCACTGAGTGCGTGGTGTTTCTTGGGAACGTGAATGACATGGAGAGATACTATCAGGCTATGGACGT
>JAFTBT010000099.1 GCA_017455085.1 Synergistaceae bacterium | reverse complement strand
TATATCCCTCACGCATTGCCTGCTGTTGTCGGTGAGTATATCCCTCACACACTGTCTGCTGCATTACCCCTAGTGTGTCATACCTGCCACACACGTCTTCTTGCGAAGACGTCCCCGCCCGCCCACCCCCTCATCCCACACGCTAAATCACTAATCCTGTAGTCTCTTCCACTCCCAGCAGGATATTCATGTTCTGGATCGCTGCTCCTGATGCTCCCTTGCCCAAGTTGTCAAACCTCGACACAAGCAACGCCCGCTCATCATTTCCGTACACACATATCTCAAGGTCATCACGTCCTGCAAATGCACCCGCAGAAATGAATCCACCTTCTCCGAACGTATCGCCCTCCGTGAACTTCACGACTCCCTGCGCATAATACTCTCTATAGCAGTCCTTCAGGGTCTTAACGCTCACTCCATGAACCCCTACAGTAACTTCCATTCCTGCAAAGTAGTCCGCAACTATCGGGCAAAACACAGGCGCATTCTTCAGCCCGCAGACTTTCGCCATCTCCGGAAGGTGCTTGTGATTCTGACTCACTCCGTACTGTCTCGGCGCATCCAGCAACGTATCTCTGCCTTCAGCCTCATACTGAGCAATCATCTTCTTTCCTCCGCCGGAGTACCCAGTCAGCGAGAAACACGACAGTACTTCATCCGCCTTCACGATCCCGGCCTGCACTAACGGAGCAATCAGCACAATAAACCCCGTAGCGTGACAGCCGGGATTTGCTACACGTTTTGAGGCAGCTATTTTCTCGCGCTGGCTCTTAAGCTCTGGTAGGCCATACACCCATTCAGGATTCACCCTGTGAGCTGTGGACGTGTCTATCACGGCAGTATTGGGATTCTGAATCAGGGATACTGACTCTTTCGCGGCATCGTCCGGCAGACACAGAAAGGCTATATCTGCGCTGTTGAGGGTATCACTACGTGCGGCAATATCTTTTCTGGTTTCTTCGGTGAGTGTGAGGAGCTGAATATCTTTGCGGGAACTCAGACGCTCATAGATCTTCAGGCCGGTAGTTCCTGCGTAACCGTCAATAAATACTTTCTTCATGTGTGTATTCTCTCCATGTGAAATAATTGCGGGTATTATACGTGAAGAAAATACATTGTCAAAGTTTTCTGACTAATGAACAAATTTTCACTGCATCAGCGCAAAAAATATCCCCTCACTCTTCAGCAAGGGGACTCGTGAATTTCTCGATTACTATCTACTTGATGACCGACATTCTGCCTTCGCCGTGTGCATATCTCTCCGGCAGCACCTCAAACGTCCGGATATACCCCGCAAATACATCGCTCGCAGTAGCATAGTCAGGCTCTATCAGTCTCGCTCCCTTGAACACATGCCCATCACCTAACGCCGTCAACACGTAGCTTATCGACACCACTTTATACATCTTCTCAGGGTCTACAGGCTCACCGTTAATCTTCGCATCTTTCACGCGGCGTTCCCCCTCAATCGAGAGCAGTATATTTCTGTCGTCAACCTTTATCGGAGTCGGAATTCTGGTATCCACCGTGTAAGTCATGCCGGCAACATGCAGCAGCCCTCCGTTCCTGCTGGGCAGCATACGCACTCCGTGTTCCAGTTCGTCCAGCAGAGTCTGCCCGCTCATCTCCACAATAACCACCGTGTTGTTGAACGGCATCACAGCAAGCGCATCGTTGAACCTGATCGTTCCGGCGTTGATGTTCGACCTGAGTCCTCCGGCGTTGTACAGCCCTACGTCAGCCCTTCCGGTCTCGGTGCTTTTCGCGGAGTACAGCATTGCATCAGTGGCCAAGTTGCACAAACCGTTCTCCGCGTCCCTGATTACCCACTCTCCTGCGTCATCCTTCACGCGCAAGTCAAAACTAGTGTAGCTCAAAGGCTGATTCATTGTGTCCTCATAGCGTTTCTTGATGTCGGAAATGAGTGTGTTGATTTTCTCGTCCCTGCTGTCAACGTCAGAAACAAGCTCCGTCCAGATTGTGCCGTCTGTCCTGATGACTACCTGCCCTATATTGTGCAGCTTCGTTCCTGACTGGGTAATTACTACGTCTTTGCCTTCAGCGTTATTGAAATGCAGAGCAGGAGTGATTTCGTGTGAATGCCCGTCGATAAACACGTCAATACCCTTCGTTTTTGTAGCTATGAACGGCGCAGTCCACTCTGGTTTAGTGATGTTGTCATACTCTCCCAAATGTCCGACTAAGATAACATAATCCACACCTTCAGCACGAGCGTCATCCACTGCCTTCTGAATCGTGGCTACCAGTTTTTCGCCGGTCTGCTCTCCGTCAAAATCGTAGATATATTTTCCTGAATCATCCATGAAGTACGACGGTGTTGACTTCGTTATGCTCTCTGGGGTTGTTGCGCCGACAAAAGCCACCTTCACATCTCCGTAAGTGAGTATCTTGTAGGGTTTGAACACCGGCTCACCTGTGCGAAGATCCTTCAAGTTGCAGCAGACGAATCCGCACTTCAGGTTAGCTGCGAGTCTCTCAAACATACCCCAGCCGTAATCGAACTCATGATTTCCCGGTACAGCTATATCGTAGTTCATGGCGTTCATGATCTCCAGAATGTACCTGCCCTGCGCAATCATACCCATCGTTGCGCCCTGTGCCCAGTCTCCCGCGTCAACCAGCGTAACGTACGGAGTAACCTGCTCGACTTGGTGCTTGTAGTACTCGACTCCTGCATAGCCTATCTGTTCATCTACTCCGCAGTGGACATCATTGGTGTACAGAATCACAATCTCCTTGTCCGGCTTCGCTGCTCCATATGATGGCATGCACATAACCGCCAGCAGCAATACTAACGCTAATACTTTCTTCATAAGAGTAAACCTCCCTTTATGTGTATCACTGAATGACAGTGATTCTACCCTGATTCTCACTGTAACGTTCGGGCAAGTAATCAAACTTCCGCAGATAATGTGCTAATGCATCCGAGAGAATCATGTATCCCGTCTCAATCACCTTTGCGTCCCTGAAGACGTGGCCGTTGCCTCTCTCACGGATAACGTACTCCGAACTTACGACCCTATACGTTTTTGCGGGGTCTATATCTTCACCGTGAATCTTCACGTTACTGACTCTGCGCTCTCCATCAATCCCGATCATGATGTTAGTGTCGTCTATCTTCACCGGACTCGGAATGCGTGTATCGATCGTGTAGCTCAGTCCCGAAGCATGGAGAAATCCTCCGTCAAGTTTCGGGAGAGTCCGCACACCGTGTTCAAGCTCGTCAAGTATGGTTTGGCCTGACACTTCCGTAATACACACAGTATCGTAGTTCGGCATAACAGTAAGTGCATCGTTGACGACTATTTCACCGGGCTTGATATTTGCTCGGACACATCCCGCATTGATGAGGGCAATATCTGCTCTTCCGGTTCTGGTCTCCGCCGCAGAAGCAAGCAGTGCATCTGCAGCAACGTCACATAAAGTATTCTCGCCTTCTCTGGTGAGCCATTTGCCGTTTTCGTCCTTAGCCCTCAGGTCAAAGCTGGTGTAGCTCAAGTGACGCATAACAGTGTCCTCATAGCGTGCCTTGATGTCGTGAACCAGTGCAGTAATTTTCTCGTCCCTGCTCTGTACTGAAGCAACAAGCTCCGTTTTTACAGCACCGTTCGTGTCTATAGTAACTTTGCCGATATTCGCTAGCTTAGTGCCTGACTGGGTAATGGGGGTGTCTTTTCCGTCAGCGTTCTTGACCATGAGAGCCGGAAATACTTCGTGTGAATGGGCATCAATAAATGCATCAATCCCGCGAGTCCTTGCAGCAATGTACGAAGAAGTCCAGACATCCGTAACGTCCTTAATCCCCAGATGGCCGACAACTATCACGAAATCTGCACCGTCTGCCCTTGCCTCATCAACAGCTTTCTGAATCGACATGATCAGCTTTTCGCCGGAAGTATCCTCGTCAAAACCATAGATGCGTTTTCCGCCCTCGTCCATGAATGTGGTAGTTGTGGACTTGATGAGGCTCTCAGGTGTGCAGACTCCAACGAAAGCGACTCTGACATCACCATACGTGAATATCCTGTAGGGCTTGAGGACTAATTCACCGGTGCGAAGATCCCGGAAATTGCAGGAGATTAACCCGCACTTGAGATCCTTTGCGAAAACCTCAAACATTCCGCGTCCGTAATCGAACTCGTGATTTCCGGGTACGGCCAAGTCATAATTCATGGCGTTCATGATTTCGAGTATGTACCTTCCCTGCGAGAGCATCCCTATAGTTTCGCCCTCCGACCAGTCCCCAGCATCAACGAGAGTCACGTACGGAGTGAGCGTCTGCATTTGGTGCTTGTAGTACGTGAGTCCAGTATAGCCGATATTTTGGTCAACCCCGCAATGAACGTCGTTAGTGTAGAGAATCACAATGTCATGATCGGGAACAGCACACCATGCCGGCAAACACACAGCCGCCAGCAGCAGCAACGCTAATACTTTTCTCATGAGCGAATCACCTCATGCCTGTACTTCCGAAACCTCCAGAGCCGCGTATGGTCTGGTCGAGTTCCTTCACCGGCTCAAACTTCGCTCGCGCCACAGGCACAAACACTAACTGCGCAATTCTGTCGCCAAAGCTCAGACTGAACGGATCAGTACCCATATTCAGCAGCATAACCATAATTTCACCGCGATAGTCCGAGTCAATCGTGCCGGGTGTATTCGGGATGACTATTCTGTGATTCAGGGCTAAGCCGCTTCTTGGCCGGATCTGCCCCTCGTAGCCTTCAGGGATAGCGAGTCTGATTCCTGTGGGGATGAGCGAAAGTTCTCCGGGCTTCAGTATGCAGTACTTCATGGAACACAAATCTACTCCCGAACTTCCTGGCGTGGCATATTCGGGAATCTTTATAGTGTTCGCTTCACGCCAAATCTTTACGGTAATCTCTTCCACTGCTAATAATCCCTCCGCCTGTCATTGCGCCGCCTGTCGTTCCTGCCGTATTCGTTCCTGTCGCGGCCAAAGTCGAAATCATTCCTGCCTGACCTTGACGAAGAGAACCCCCTCGAAATGTAGCCCGTATCGACTCTGTCACGCATGGAGAACGTCCCGTAGCCCCTATCACGTGAAGCCAAAGACGCAATCAGGTTGTCGCGTTCACGTTCATCCGGCAGTGCATAGGTCAATCCAGCCGCACGAATCTTCTCCTCGTTTGCGAGTACCCTTCTGCGGGTGAGATTCACTCTTCCCTGCTCGTCAATGTCCTTCACCATAACAAGCACCCTGTCTCCGGGCTTGAATGCGTCCTCCATGTGAGGCAGCCTGTGAGCGGAGACCTCCGAAATGTGCAAGAGGCCTTCTTTTCCGGGCAGGCACTCTATGAATGCTCCGAAGTTTATGAGTCTGGTGACTGTGCCTAAATACACCTCACCTGCTGCGAGTTCGTGCGTGAGTGAGAGTACTATAGCGCGGGCATCCTCAACCTGTGCCATAGTCGGCCCAGAAATCGAGATGAGTCCGTTGTCCTCGATGTTCATCTTTACGCCGGTGCGTGCTGTGATGTTCCTGACAGTCTTACCGCCGCTGCCAATGACCTCACGAATCTTGTCGGGGTCGATCTCAAACGAGATGATTCTCGGAGCATTCTGTGATATAGGATTCGGGACAGGTATAGCTGCCTCCATCTTCTCCAGAATCTCAAGCCTTGCCTTTCGTGCTTGGCCGAGTGCCTCCTCCAGAATCTCGCGAGTGATTCCTCCGGCCTTGTTGTCCATCTGGAGGGCGGTAACTCCTGCGCGTGTCCCTGCAACTTTGAAGTCCATATCACCGTAATGGTCTTCGAGTCCCTGAATGTCCGTGAGAATCTGCACCTTGTCGCCTTCCTTGATGAGTCCCATCGCGATACCTGCAACGTGGCAGCGTATAGGCACACCCGCATTCATCATCGAGAGGCTTCCTCCGCAGATACTGGCCTGCGAACTTGATCCGTTGGACTCCAGAATGTCCGACACCACGCGAATCACGTATGGAAATTCTTCTTCGCCGGGAATCACCGGGAGCAATGCCCGTTCAGCGAGTGCACCGTGTCCGATCTCGCGCCTACCTGGTCCGCGCATGGGTCTGACTTCTCCCACAGAGTAGGGCGGGAAATTGTAGTGCAGCAGGAATCTCTTTGCGGGTTCGTTGAGCTTTATACCGTCAAGAATCTGGTCGTCCTCGCCGATCATGCCGAGAGTCGTAACTGCGAGGGATTGAGTCTCTCCGCGCGTGAAGAGTGCTGAGCCGTGAACTCTGGGGAGAATATCCAGCTCACAGCTTATCGGGCGGATCTCGTCCATTTTGCGGCCGTCGACTCTGATGTGTTCGTTGATGATGATTCCGCGCATGATGTCCTTTACGCGGCTATCGATATATAAGTTAATGTAGTCTGCTTTGTCGGGGTCTTCCTTGATGAGTTCTGCGAAGTGTTCTGCTGCTTGAGCTTTTGCCTCATTGATGGCTTTTTCGCGGGGTTTCTTTTCGTGGATGCGGACTGCTGCGTCGATCTTGCTGTCGAGGTTTTCACGCACCCAGTTTTCGATTTCGGGGATGCTTTCGGGTAATGGAATCTCCAGCTGAGGCTTGCCGACTTCATCCTTCATCTTCTTCAAGACCGCGATGATTTTCCGAATCTCCAGATGTGCGAGCTGTAACGCGTCAACTAATAATTCTTCGGAGACTTCGTACGAGCCAGACTCCACCATAGTGATGCCGTCTTCGTGGCCTGCAACGATGAGATTCAGCAGAGAGTTCTCCATCTGCTTTTCTGTGGGGTTGACGACTAGATTCCCGCCGATGAGTCCGATTCTGACTGCGCCTACTGGTCCGCCCCAAGGGATGCCGGAAATTGCGAGGGCTGCACTTGCGGCATTGATGCCGAGAATGTTGGGGGGGTATACCTGATCCATTGCGAGGACGGTATCGACTACGTGAACTTCATTGCGCATGTCGTCGGCGAACAGTGAACGTATAGACCTGTCGACGACTCTAGAGCCTAGTATTGCTGATTCTGAGGGTTTTCCTTCTCTCTTAATGAACCCTCCGGGAATTTTACCTGCCGAGTAATATCTTTCTTCATAGTCCACAACCAGCGGAAAGAAATCTATACCTGTCCTTGCCTCATCCGTCATACATGCTGTACTTAACATAAACGTTCCGCCGTGAGATGCGAGTACTGCACCATTAGCCTGCTTAGCGAGCCTGCCAGTTCTGAAGACAAGCTCAGATTCTCCTACCGTAACAGAATAAATTTTCTCCTGTTCCAAAATATACGTTTCCTCCTGGATAATTGAATGGGGTATATTTTACTCATAGAGCGGGAAAAAATCACGTACATATGCATTTGCTGATATGAATCCGAATGATGACGATAGATATTTGTGAGTGAATGTGCTTTGTGGGTGTGAATATGCTTTGTTGGTGAATGGAGTGAGCTTTGTGAATGAATGTGCTTTGTGAATAGCATGGTATGCATAAAACCGGATAACGAAAGGCTACACAGGGCAGTATGCGGGGAAAAATAAACACGTAGAAAAATTATGAACATGTAAAACAAAAAACAGAGCTTTGTGCTATAATTTCTTTATCATACGAAGAAAGCACATAACTTGTGCAAGCACTTTCTCTGTCTAGGTGTAATTATATCACATGGCAGCGATGGCGTGAATTAGTTGTGTGCAAAATTTCTGTAACAATTAGCGTTTTTGGTGCGCAGTAACCAGTCTGTGCAAGGGAGCAACACGAGTCAAAATCTTAAGGAGGCACACAATTATGAAGCAGTTTCGTAAGGGATTCACGTTGGTTGAGCTAGTAATAGTTATCGGGATAATCGGCATATTGAGCGCAATGGGCATGATGTCAGGCTCAGAGGTAACAGCGGCGGCCAGTGCAAGCAAAATCATTGAGGAGTTTAAGATCGCCAGTGCAGCAATGAATATGTATTACGCGGACAATAAAGCAAAGTGTGACGCAGGTACAGTAACGACAGCGACTCTTTTGACAGGCTTGAAAACATATATGAAGAGTACAGCTTCTCTAGTAACTGACACTGCTGCTGCAGGGAAATATCTGATTTCATTTGTAGGTGCTGAAAACAGCGGCGGTGAATGGTGGTTGTCGTACACATTACCAGCAGCCAAAACAAAGATTGCAATGATACTTGAGAATAAGGCAGAACAAGAAGGATTATTTACCACAGCAGGCGGAACAGCTGTCTACAAGAATACAGGTACATTGATTTGCTATAAAGTACGCTAAATTAAGCCAATAACCTACAACCAACCAACACACAAGAGTCCTCCCAAACACACAGGGAGGCTCTCTATTTTCCAC
>JAFTBT010000098.1 GCA_017455085.1 Synergistaceae bacterium | reverse complement strand
ATGCCGGACGACATTATGACGATAGAGTCAGGCACAGAAACTTTTTCCTCTATTATGAGCAGTGTACCGTCAATAGATGAGTCCACTAACTTTTTGACGGAGATGTATGCTCTGCGAGATGAGTACTTTTCACGCATTCCGGAACAGTGTCAGCAGGAGTGTGTTCGTACAGTCTGGCAACAGCTATGGAGTCGGGCGATGCTCTCACTGACTCCCGAACAGATGAAGCAGCTCGGTGAAGCCTTCGTGTATGCGGCGGAAGCCCACAAAGACCAGCGCAGGAAGTCAGGAGACCCGTATATCATCCACACGGTGAGTGCTGCACTGATTCTCGCGGATATGAAGCTCGATCTGGCTACACTTCAGGCGGCGTTGATGCATGACGTTCTGGAGGACACACAGGTTACTCCTGAGGAGATGGCCGCGAAATTCGGCGACAACGTGGAGACTCTTGTTGACGGCGTTACGAAACTTGCGCATAAAGATGTGAAAGCGTTCATGTCTCGCGATGACATCAAGGGCGAAAACTTGAGGAAGATGTTTATCGTGATGGCTCGTGATATTCGTGTGGTACTCATCAAGTTAGCTGACAGACTCCACAACATGAGGACTCTTGACGTTATGCGTCCCGACAAGCAGGAACGTATAGCCCGCGAAACTATGGACATATACGCACCGTTAGCACACCGTCTCGGAATCTATCACCTCAAGCGCGAACTGGAGGATCTATCGTTCAAGTATCTACAGCCTGATGTTTACGCTGAGATAGTACGCCGCGTGAAAAAGCGTATGCCCAAAATGGAGGAAGTTATCGCAAAAGCAAAAGACGTCTTAGAGGAACGCCTCAAGCAGGAGAATATTCCGTGCAGAATCAAGGGCAGAGCAAAACACTACTACAGTATTTACGAGAAGATGCAGCGGAAAAAACTCTCCTTTGAGGAACTCTATGACATACTTGCGGTTCGTGTACTGGTTGCGGACGTAACTACATGCTACTCTGTGCTGGGGATAGTTCATGCGTTGTGGGTGCCTATACCCGGACAGTTCGACGACTACATAGCTCAGCCCAAGAGCAACATGTACCAATCACTCCACACTACAGTAATGGCCTTCGGTGTTCCCATTGAGGTGCAAATCAGAACGTACGAGATGAATCATTTCGCGGAGTACGGAATCGCTGCGCACTGGCTGTACAAAGCTGGAGGCACTAAACGCGCCATAAAAGGCCTTGACGCAAAATTAATGTGGGTACGTCAAGCACTCGAAGCCGGGCAGGACGGAGACTCTCAGGAATTTATGGATGTCCTCAAGAATGATATTCTCCTCACCAGCGAATTGTACGTGTTCACTCCAGACGGAAAGCCCATGATTCTCCCGAACGGCTCTACTACGATCGACTTTGCTTATGCTGTACACACTGAGGTCGGCAATCACTGCGCCGGCGCAATGATCAACGGTCGTATCGTTCCACTAAACACTCAGCTTCACAGCGGAGACATGGTGAAGATTCTCACAAGCCCCAACAGTTCACCCTCGAAAGACTGGCTGAAGATGGTTAGCAGCGCAAAAACGAGGGCAAAGATTCGCAGCTGGTTCAAGCAGGCAGAAAAAGCCATCAGGGACGAACAGATCGCTAGGGGCTGGAAACTCGTGGAGCGTGAACTCAAACGCAGAGGCCTCAATGACGTAAAGCGCGAGGACTTCACCAACATAGACGACCAACTCGTTGCTGTGGGTGCAGGTTCTGCCGGGCCAAGTGAGACAGCACAGAAACTCTCTCTTGCGTGGCTTCAGCACAACACCGCAGAGGTTAAGCCCGCTTTTCGTGAGCCTGTTGAGGTGGTATCTGAGCCGGTGACTCATAGGCGCGACGGCAAAAGCGATATTCTGGTCGAGGGAGAAGGAGGAGTCAGCGTAACTCTTGCGGGATGCTGTACACCAGTTCCAGGCGACGAGATTGTGGGATATTCTTCCGACAAGAGAGGCATTGTGATTCACCGTGCGGACTGCCACAGCATAAAGGGCAGCAATACGGACAGACGCATTAATGTGGAGTGGGCTTCCCATGACGACGACGAAGGAAACCCCAACAGGAAGGGCAGGCTCTACACTGCGAGGCTCAAGGCTGAAGGCGTGGACAGAGATGAACTCCTTGCGGACGCGACAAAAGCACTTGGCCTTGAGGGAGCTGGCATTCTCGGCATAAAGGCGAATATGGCCGGAAACAGCTTGATGCGCATGAAGATAGAGCTGAGAGTCCGGAATCTGGAGCACCTGTATTCGTCTATGGCGAGGCTTAACGAGGTAAGAGGCATTATTGAGGTTGTGAGAGGGTGAAATCATGAGGATAGTTATTCAGAGAGTGAAGAGGTCGGCGGTTACCATTAACGGCCGAGAAAAACGGGAAATCAGCCAGGGAATGTGCGTGCTTGTGGGAGTTACTCATGAGGACACAGAATATAGCGCGGACTGGCTCGCTGAGAAATTGGCGGGCTTGCGTATCTTTGAGGACGAGAATGGGAAAATCAACCTATCATTGCAGGACATAGACGGAGAAGTGCTGATAGTGTCGCAGTTTTCGCTGTATGCTTCGTGCGCAAAGGGAAGACGGCCTGGATTCTCTGACGCTGCAAAACCTGAACACGCAGAAAATATCTACAACTACTTCGTGAAGAAAGTGCGTACTCTTGGCCTGAAGAATATACAGACCGGAGAATTTGGTGCGGATATGGAAGTCGAAATTATTAATGATGGGCCTCTTACGTTTATAATAGACTCTCCAGACAAACAGAAAGGATAATTTTTCACAATGAACTATAAACGTTTTCCAGTTGGTGCGTTATGGACTAACTGTTATGTATTCTGGGATGATGACTCCCGCGAAGCGTTCTGCGTAGACCCCGGCGGAGACACTCAGGACATCCGCGACTTCCTCACCGCACAATCCCTCAAGCTCACAATGATTCTCCTGACACACGGACACATCGACCACATCGCCGGCATTCACGAACTAGTCCCCTATGTCGGCAATAACATATATATCGGCGCAAAGGATGCTCACTCTCTCCGCAAACCTGAGGAAAAACTTCAGGCACTCTTAGGCGTACACTGCGAGGGGATTTCGGATTTCAAGGAGGTAGACGAAGGAAGAGTCATAGATTTTCCCGGCTACACCATCAAAGTTATGGAGACTCCCGGCCACACGAAAGGCGGAGTGTGCTATCTAGTAACTGACTCACAGAATCACAGCGTACTCCTCAGCGGCGACACACTATTTGCCCAGAGCGTGGGACGTACTGATCTGGAGGGCGGGGATGACCTGCAGCTTGAGGCATCACTCCGGAGACTCGATACACTTCCTGACAGCCTGCATGTTTTGCCCGGACATGGCCCAGACACATCCATAGCATCAGAGCGCGAAATGAATCCTTATTGGCCGAAATAGGAGCAAGCACACAAATGTTCAAGTCAATATCCGGATTTCTAGGTATGGACGTAGGTATAGATCTGGGCTCGTCTAACATAGTCGTCTACGTCAAGGATAAAGGTATAGTGTTCAGTGAGCCGAGTGCTGTTGCTGTGAAGAGACTCCCCAAAGCTCAGGGCTTCGAGGTTATCGCTGTGGGTTACGACGCAAAAGCTATGTCGGGCAAAGTCCCTCACGGAATCGAAGCTATATGGCCTCTTGAGGGAGGAGTCATCGCGAATTTCGACATGACACAAGAACTCATCCGGCACTGTATCCGCAAAGTCAGCTCAAGCAACACATTCATGGTACATCCCCGCGTAGTGATCTCCATTCCCGCAGAAGTTACCGAAGTCGAGCGCAAAGCAGTCATTGACGCAACACTAGGCGCAGGAGCAAGCGAGGCCTATGTTGTGGAAGAGCCTATCAGTGCGGCGTTGGGTGTGGGACTCCCGATCGACAAGCCCAGCGGCTGCATGGTGATAGACATCGGCGGCGGGACTTCCGAAGTCAGCGTGATATCACTCGGCGGAATCGTAGTTACTGCCTCCCTAAGGACAGCAGGCAAAATGATGGACAACTCCATTATTGCGATGGTGAGAGCTAGGCACGCGCTATTGATAGGAGAGTCGACAGCTGAGGAGGTCAAGAACACAATCGGGTCTGCTCTTCCGCTTGATGAGGAGATAGAAATGCACGTGAAGGGCCGGGATTTGTCCGGAGGCCTCCCGAAAAGTGATACAGTCTCGTCAATCGAGGTGCGTGAAGCTATGGAGCCGATATTCACCGGAATCGAGGACATGGTGAAGGTTGCACTTGAGAAGATGCCCCCTGAACTCGCAAAAGATGTAGTAGACAGAGGCATAATCCTAACTGGAGGGGTTGCGCTTATGCGGGGATTCTCTGAGCGTCTCTCGAAGGCTATCAACACTCCCGTAATAGTCGCGGAACAGCCGTTGTACTCTGTAGCGTTGGGAGTCGGAAAGATTCTCGACAATCTCGGCACAATGCGCAGGGTCTTGATGTCCGTTGAACGCGGCTCACGTTAATGGACAACACCAGAAGTACCGCGCGTGAATGGGTACACGGACTGACGGCGTTGATATTGGGGCTGTTTTTGCTGGGCGTGAGTTCTGGGCTTGGTGTCATGAAAAATATCGTTGACTTTTGGGGAAGCGTGCTGTTCATCCCCGAATACCCTGCTGTTTTGCTGAGGGAGATATATTTAGGCTGGCGGTCTAGGTACAACGACAGAGAGAGACTCAGCGAAGAAGTAATCAGACTCCGGAATGAGAATGCTGCTCTGCGTATGGAGCTTGCCCGAGTCGCAGGAGAGAAGATATTTGCGTCAGAGGATAAGGAGGTCAGGACTGCGAGGGTGACTCTGCGTGCGCCTATGTCATGGTGGAGCGAGATACGCATTGATCGCGGAGAGAATGACAACATCACGCAGGGGCTGCCTGTTTTCAGCGGTGGGTATCTTGTCGGGAGAGTCAGCACCGTATCTCTTATGACTTCGTGGGCAGAACTCATAACATCACCGTCATTCATGATCCCTGCTGTTGTCGAAGAGACCCGTGAGTTGGGCGTAGTGTGCGGAGACGGAACAGGAGCGGTGCTTTTGCGGTATATCCCTGCTGGTCGTGGAGTGAAGGCCGGAATGAAAGTGAGTACTGCGATGATTGGGGAACAGTTGCCGCCGGGACTGCCCATAGGACAAATTGCAGGGGAAGCCATAGCCGGAGCTGACGGGTATTCTACGTACAGGGTGGAGCCGGGCGCGGACATGTCGGGATTCTACACGGTGAGTTATTGATGACGTTAGTGATATTGTGGCTGGTGCAGGATTTGTTGACGGTTTTCACTGGAGGAGGTATGCAGATTCCGAGTCTGTATATGCTTGGTCTGGTGTACAGGCTGCTGGTGAATGACGGCAGGGAGAATCAGAATCTTGTGGGTGATCTGTCGAACTTGTGGGCGATATGGGCAGCATTTGGCGGAGGGATTTTGTGGGACTTGCGGTGGGTAGGGATACCTGGATTTTTCACGCTGGGGTATGTGATAGTTGTGATGACGGTGATTCAGGTGTGGGGGATGATTCCTCCGCAGGGCAGGGCTTCGGGAAACAGCATGATAGTGTTTATGTTGATGGAGGTTTCGCAGTTAGTGCCGCCGTTATTGCCAGTGCTGATACTTGGCGGGAGTGTAGGGTGGAATTTTTTCCTGATACAGCAGGTGTATTCTTTGCCGGCGATATTACTCGGAATGTATATGTATCTCCGGAAAATCAGGAGCAAACCGTGAAGCTACACACCACATGTGCAAACCGTGAAGCCTCACACATTAAAGTAGTATCATAAACAGCATAAATCCCTCACGCATATATTTCCGCAAACACCACAGCATTTTTTGATGTAGTAGACAAGGGAGAAATCATAGATGGAGATTCTAGACAGCAGACTCAAGCTATTTCTGTACGGCATGGCATTATCATTTCTGGTGCTGATTACGGGGCTGTACTTGTGCCAAATATATCAAGGCGATAAATATATCAGGCTCGCTCACTCAAACAGGTTACGCATGATCCGTTTCGCTGCACCACGCGGAGAAATCTTCGACCGTAACGGTGTCCCCCTCGCCGTCAACGATACATCTTTCTGCATCATGGGCTATCCCCTCGACCTCAACACCCCCCAAAAACTCGAACGCCTCAGCAAGATTCTCATGCGTCACGGAATCCCCATCACTTCAGACGATTTACGCATCACCGTCAAGCAGCAGAGATCAGCCGCATACAGAGTCATGAAGATCGTCCCCAACCTCACAATGACCCAGATGGCCGAACTCGTTGCAGACTATGATTTTCCCCGCGAACTCTTCCCGATGAGCGTATGGCGCAGAACTTACCCCGCAGGCACTACAGCAGCAAATGTACTCGGCTATGTCGGCGAGATATCAGAATCCGAACTCAAGGCCAGAATCGAAGACGGCTATGTTGGCGGAGACCTGATAGGCAAATCCGGAATCGAACGCGCATACGAGTCCGAACTCAGAGGATCACCCGGCCAAGAAGCCCTAGAAGTTGACGCTCGCGGCAGAAAAGTCCGCACTCTCGGAGCAAGCCCCGCACAAAAAGGCGAAGACATGCACTTGACGCTCGACATGGGTGCGCAAAAATTGGCGGTCGAACTCCTCAAGGACTGGAAGGGCGCAATCGTAGCTATGGATGTCCACACAGGCGAAGTACTCGCACTCGCTTCATGCCCCGTGTATGACAACAACCCCCTCGCGTGGGGAGTCTCCGGCCGTGAATGGAACGCCATCATGAACGACCCTAAGCGTCCCATGCTCAACAGGGCCATTGCCGGCGTGTACCCTCCTGCGTCAACGTTCAAGGCCTTCATGTCGATTGCTGCCCTCGAAGAAAATACGATTACCCAGTCTACTATGATTGCTTGCAGGGGCGGCTTGAGGATGGGGACTCACCTGTTCAAGTGCTGGAAACATTCGGGGCATGGTTCGCTAAATGTGCTGGGAGGGCTTCAGCATTCGTGTGATGTATTCTTCTATCAGGTGGGGCTTCGTACAGGAATCGACAGGCTCATAAAGTGGGGCAGGATTCTTCACTTGGGAGAGCCTACAGGAATCGACATACCCGGCGAAAGTGCAGGCAACATTGCCGGAGCTGAGTGGAAGATGCGCAGATTCGGCAAACAGTGGTCAAGCGGAGACACTGTAAATTACTCCATAGGACAGGGCTATATGCTCATGACTCCGATTCAGATTGCAAGGTTTTATGCTGCTATCGCTAACGGCGGGAAAATGGTTACCCCTCACCTCCACAAAAAAGGCTACAAGAAACCCGAAACACTACCAATCAATCCGACAAAGCTCGCTATCGTTCAGAAAGGACTCGATTATGTCGTCAGCAGAGGCACAGGCTCACGGGCTGGGAGATTCGGTGTGAGCATTGCAGGCAAGACCGGTACTGCACAGAACTCTCACGGGGACGACCACGCACTTTTTGCAGGGTACGCTCCGGCTGATAACCCAAAGTATGTGGCTGTTGCTGTAGTCGAGAACGGAAAACACGGAAGCTCCGTAGCTGCTCCTATGGTCGGGGAAATGCTCGCTCATTTGCTCTCACACTAACCAGACAGAAAATTAACACTTGCAAAATTTCAGCTTTCACTTAACAATTACACATACACACAAATTTTTTACACGAAGACTTGACTATGAAGATACCTAACTTGAACATTTTACGCAAAATTCGCCGCATCGATACTCAGCCTAAACCGGAGAGAACTCATTACGGCATCAAGCTGATTCTCCCTGATACCATGACGGAAAAGGAACTGTTGAACTGGCTGGCCAGAATACCCAAAGATGTCTACAAACTTCCGGAAGGTAAAGGTATGGCCTTCGATTTTGAGGGCCGGACATGTTCACGTAACCTAATACTGCATATTTTGCAGAGTGTCGTCTGGGAAAAATCCCTCAATGTCATCGCGTGGCTGTCCACTAATCCGGAGAGCATCAATCTGTTCACGTCTGCGGGGATGTGCGTGAGTGAGCCGGTGCAGAATATAGAGATTCCCCACGAAGAACACGAAGAACAAGAGCGCAGGCATGTCGGTATGCTCAAAATGGTACACACGTCCATGCGTTCGGGGCAGAGCGTCAAAACAGACGGTGACGTACTCGTGTGGGGACACCTGAATCCCGGCGCAGAGATCCAGGCGGGAGGCAGCGTGATAGTTGCGGGGCGATTGTTGGGAGTGGTCCATGCAGGAGCTTTTGGGCGTGAAGATGTATTTGTGTGGGCAGGGAGCTTCGAGACTCCGCAGGTCAGGCTGGGGCATAAACTTTGCTATGCTGACCAGAAAACTACTAAAAGCTGGAAGAAAGGCGTATTGATTACCCTTGAGGACGGTGAACCCGTTATCAGAGAACATAAATTTTTGGCAACAGAGAAAAATGACAGGAGGGCATAAATTCTAATATGTCAGCACGCGTAATCGTAACTACCTCAGGAAAAGGCGGGGTAGGCAAAACAACCTCAACAGCAAACATAGCCGCAGCTCTCGCAAAGTTCGGCAAAAAGGTCGTAGCTGTTGACGCAGATGTGGGGCTTCGTAATCTGGACGTGATTATGGGTCTCGAAAACAGAGTAGTCTATAACTTCATTGACGTTATCGAGAAAACCTGCAAGATGTCTCAAGCTCTCGTGAAGGATAAGAGAGTCCCGGGGCTGTACCTTCTTCCTGCTGCACAGACACGCACAAAAGATGCAGTGAACCCCGAACAGATGATAGCCCTGTGCGAAGAGCTTAAGCCTGATTTCGACTTCGTACTACTGGATTGTCCCGCAGGCATTGAGGGTGGCTTCAAGAATGCTGCTGCCGGTGCGGATGAAGCACTCGTCGTGACTACGCCGGAGATTCCTTCAGTGAGGGATGCGGACAGAATAATCGGTATGCTCGAAAGTATGGGCAAGTCCCCGATAAGACTCATCATCAACCGGCTGAGGCCGAACATGGTGCAGGACGGCGATATGCTCGCAAAAGATGACATTCTTGATGTGTTGTCTATTGACTTGATCGGTGTAGTGCCGGAAGACGAGAGCGTCATACGTGCCACCAACAACGGAGAGCCTATGACGATGACTCTGGATAGTCCTGCCGCTCACGCATACTTGAATATCGCAGAAAGACTCTTAGGCCGTGATGTCCCGTTGATGGATCTGGAGAGCTACGCAACTAGAGGCTTCATCAGCAAAATCAAGCAATTTTTCACAGGCGGAAGACGTAAGAGAGGTTAAGAGAGGTGAGCGTTATGGATTTCTTGAGAAGGATTTTCGGCGGAAACAACGAAGGTTCAGGCCAGAAAGCTAAAGACCGTTTGAAGATAGTGCTTATTCATGACAGGACGGACATATCACCCCAGCTCCTCAATAACTTACGGGACGAGATAGTTACTGTACTCACTAAGTACATGGAAATCGACAGGGAAAAAATCGAGATAGACCTTGACCGCGACGAAAAGGCTGTAGCTTTGGTAGCAAATATCCCTGTGATAAAAATTAAGCGCGGAAGTATAGAGATGCATTAGTGTTCATGAAAGATTTCTGGACTTCCCTCAAGGAAGATTTGGCCCTCACAGACAGAATCATGCTCGGCTGTGCGCTGATGCTCTCTCTGTGGGGGGTGTTCTGTATCTACAGTGCTGCGGCTGGTGCTGAAGGTCATGGCTTCGACTACGCGTTCCGGCAAATGGCGTGGCTCATAGTCAGCGTGATAGCTATGCTCCTGATTATGGTGATAGGCCATCACAAATTACTGGAGGGAGCTTATCCGTTATTTGCCTTGATGTTATTGCTGCTGCTGTTCACGGATCTGTTAGCCCCTAAGGTGAAAGGTGCGCAGAGCTGGCTGGGATTCGGAGGGATTCGTTTTCAGCCGTCAGAGTTCGCGAAGATAGCAATAATTCTCGTGATGAGTAAATTCTTGAGCCGGTATCCTCCGCTAGACCTGAAGACATTTGCCGCAGGTTTGGGAGTGATTATGCTTCCGGTGTTGCTAGTACTGATTCAGCCGGACGCAGGGAGCGCGTTGGTGTACCTCGTGATTTCGTTCGGAATGCTCGTAGCCGCAGGAACACCCTTCAAGTATTTGGGCAGTATCGCGGGAATGGGACTAGCTGCCGGACCGGTGATGTATTTCTTCCTCCTGAAAGAGTACCAGCGAAACAGGATACTTGTGTTCATTGACCCGATGCGCGACCCGTTAGGAGCAGGCTACAACGTCATACAGTCAAGAATCGCCGTAGGGTCTGGGGGCTTCTCCGGAAAAGGATTCATGCTGGGGACGCAGAGCAAGCTCAAATTTCTTCCTGAGCCGCACACGGATTTTATCTTCAGCGTATTTTCTGAGGAGTTCGGATTCTTGGGAAATATGGTGCTGGTGTTCCTGTTCGCAGTATTATTCTTCCGGGTGATTCTTGCCGGTATCAGGAGCAGGGACAGACGCAGCAAGATTCTCGTTGCAGGTGTGTCATCGTGGCTGTGGTTCCAGATGTTCGAGAGCATAGGGATGAGCATCGGGCTAATGCCTGTAACGGGTTTGCCTTTGCCGTTCCTGAGCTATGGAGGAAGTTCGTTGCTGGCAATATTTATCGCGCTGGGACTCGTTGCGAGCGTGAGCATTGAGGGAGTGAATAACAGACATGGATTTTGAGGCGATGAGTGTTGCGGGAGTGTGTGAGTATGCTGGAGTTTGAGGAGTTTGCGAGTCCGGAGTGGGGTTTGTTGTCGCAGGTGTCGAGGCCGTCACGTTATGCAGGCTCAGAGTGGAGGCCATACCCAAAAATTGCGTGGGATGATTCAGCCCTGAAGGTATGCCTAGCGTTTCCGGATGTGTATGAAATCGGGATGAGCTATTACGGTTTCCAGATAATGGAGTCGTTGATTCACTCACTGGGAAAAAATTACCTGCCTGATCGAGCTTATTGTGTGTGGCCGGACATGGAAAATCTTATGCGTCAGGAAAATATACCCCTTTTCTCCACAGAGCATAAACACCCACTGAAGGACTTTGACGTTATCGCGTTCACACTTCCACATGAAGCAAGCTACACCAACATCCTCACGATGATAGACTTGGCCGGCCTCAGGCAAAAATCTTCCGAGCGTTCAGACCTTGATCCGATAATCATTGCCGGCGGATACGGTGCTTATGTCCCTGAAGTCATGAGTGAGTTCATTGATGTGTTCTGTGTAGGTGAAGCAGAAGCACTCTTGCCGGAATTGCTGCCCGTGATTTCCGAGACCAAAGGCAGGCCAAGAAGTGAACGCCTCGCAGAAATTGCCATACTTCCCGGAATGTATGTGCCTATGTGTCACGAAGACGGCCAAAGAGTCGTACGGCAAATCAGCACACAGCTCTTCACGTTGGACTCTATGATCGTGCCGAGTGTGGGGATTGTCCACGACAGAGCAGCTATCGAGCTCTTCAGGGGGTGCAGTCGGGGCTGCCGGTTCTGTCAGGCAGGAATGGTGAACAGGCCCGTGCGTGAACGTCCTGTGAGTCAGGCAGCGGAGTCCATCACGAAAATTCTCGCGTCCACCGGCTGGGAAGAAGCAGGGTTGATGTCTCTGGCCTCGTGCGATTATTCAGGCATTGAGGAGCTGATAGACACACTCAGTGACTCACTCAACGAACGTCACGCAAAACTGAGCCTGCCGAGTCTGCGCATGGATGGATTCTCTGTGGGGCTGGCTGAGAGACTGGAGGGCTTGCGCTCACGTCATGGGAGTATCACGTTTGCTCCGGAGGCCGGAACTCAGAGACTCAGGAACGTCATCAACAAGGGCATCAACGAAGAAATGATAATGACCTGTTTGCGTGAAATATTCTCGCGCGGCTGGGAACGTGTAAAGCTCTATTTCATGATGGGGCTTCCTACAGAGACAGGTGAAGACCTCGACGCAATAGCAGATATATCTTACAGGACTCTGAAACTTGGCCGGTCACTCGGCAGAAAACGAGTCACTGTCAGCGTGAGCGTGTCGGGTTTTGTCCCCAAAGCACACACCCCGTTTCAGTGGGAACGCCAAAACTCAATCACAGAGCTTCAGGAAAAAGGCAGACACATAAAATCTCTGGTGCATGACCGAGCTATTTCTGTAGCGTATCATGAGCCGGAGCAGACTTTTTTGGAGGGTGTACTCTCCAGAGGCGACAAGAGAACGTGTGATGTTATTCTCAAGGCGTGGCATATGGGAGCACGTTTCGACAACTGGACGGAGTATTTTGACCTGAACAGGTGGCTTGAGGCGTTTAGTGAGTGCGGGATTGACCCAGAAGAGTTTACGCGAGAAAGAGGAGAGGGCGAAAAATTGGCGTGGGATTTTGTGGACGTAGGAGTCAGCAGAGAATTTTTGCTGCGTGAACGACACAGGGCATATGACGAGAAATTGACGGTCGACTGCCTGAGCGGGTGTGCTGCCTGCGGGATTGGGTGCAGAAAGTGTGAGGCAGAATGAGGGTCAGGCTTGTGTACTCGAAACGTGGAGGGGCGTGCTTTGTGCCGCATATAGCTTTGGCGCAGATTGTCGCGAGGTCTGCATTGCGTGCGGGGTTCATGCCGGAGATGACGCAGGGTTTTTCGCCGAGAGCTAGGCTGAGTTTTGCTCCGGAACTTCCTGCTGGTGTAGTGGCACTGAATGAAGTAGTAGACATGTATTTTTCCGACAATACCGCCGGAACTATATCACCCCCAAAAAACGCTGATAGTGTGAATGTGTCTCTCTCTGGTAATCACTCCGGAACTGGGTATCATGACAAAATCGCCGAAGCTGTTGATGATTTCTCGCCTTATGTTTTCGTTGATGCTATGAATGCTGCATTACCTGAAGGCTTCAGAATCTCAAGGGTGCTTTTTCCCGCAGAAGACTCTCCATCTTTGGGCAAATCCTGCAAACACGCCGAATACCTCATCAGAAATACTCACGGCGTTGATTTTCTCGACATGGCCAAGAACTTTTACGGCTCGGCTCTCCTCAAGGCTGAACACCTCGACAACTGGAGCAGGCTCATCATCCACCAGCCAGCTCAATTCCCTATAGGAGGCTTCATTAAGCATATGATTGCACAAAATATCATCACAGGCTGGCACCAAGTCAATATCGTACGCGTCAGTATCGGCATATATCACCAACAGAAAGATTGTGTATCCATAAATGCCTGACATAAAGATTATCGCTGACCTCAGAGAACACGAACAATCCCGTATCGCCCTGCTCGAAGACGGAAAACTCGCTGAGATATTCATAGAATACAGCTCACAAATCGATGACGACGGCTCTCAAGACTTCGCACGCTATAACGCCAAAATCTCCAGACTGTCCCGACAAGGTGATATATTCATGGCTAGAGTTGAGACTATAGTTCCCGCTATCAATGCCGCTTTCGTAGCACTGACATCAAAAGCTCAGACATCCCACCAGAAAGGCAAAAATCCCGACGGCAGAAACGCATTCATGTTCCTCAATGAGAGCAAAGGCATCAAGGCCGGACAGAACATCATTGTGCAGATCACCAAGAACGCCCGGCAGAACAAAGCCCCACGCGTCAGCTCCAGAGTCTCCATTCCGGGAAGGTGGCTCGTACTCGTTCCGGACAGCGACGAATTAGGCGTAAGCAGGAGAATTTCTGGCAACCACGAACGTAAACGCCTCAAGAAAATTGCTGAAGAACTCAAGGCTCTCGTTCCGTCATTCGGTATCGTCATCAGAACTGCCGCAGAAGGTGTCTCGCAGGAATTACTGTACTCTGACTTGCAAAACCTCCTCACACTCTGGACAGACATCAAACGCAAAGCAGACAACTCACATTCTCCATGCCTGCTTTACCGGGATACAGGGATTCTTGGCCGCGTCCTCAGGGACAACATCACAGGACATGTCGACGAAATTATCCTTGACGATAAAGAAGAGTTAGAACGTTCGCAGGGTTTTGTGGAGAGATTTTTTCCGGAAAGGCCCAACCTCCAGCTATACACAGGCGTTACTCCGATATTTGAGTATTTCGGAATCGAGCAGGACATACAGAAAGCCCTTGACCGTAAAGTCTGGCTCAGAAGCGGCGCGTACTTAGTGATCGACCAGACAGAAGCACTCACAGTTATTGACGTGAACACCGGAAAATTCATCTCCGCTCCAGATATGCGGCATACTGTACTGGCTACGAACCTTGAGGCCGCTGAAGAAATCGCTCGACAGCTCAGACTTCGGGCTATTGGCGGAATAGTCATCGTTGACTTCATAGATATGGAGGACGAAAACGACAGGCATCAGCTCATCCAGCACTTCAGTGAATGCGTCGCTTACGACAGGCTCAAGGCTCATGTGTTCAGCATCACTCAGCTAGGACTGGTCGAACTCACACGAAAACGTGAACGCTCTGACCTCAGAAGTATACTCACCAAAAACTGCCCACTATGCGGAGGAGACGGCTTCGTTGAGCGCGAGGAAAGTATCGCCGTCAGGATAAAACGCTTCGTCAGGAAAATCACCACCGCGAATAACTCGGAAGCATTCATCCTGCAAACCAGCAAATTCATGGCGGAATATATATACCAGTTCCTTGACGAATGGGAGCAGGAGTTCAGCAGGAAGATACTTATCGCGTCAGTGTCCAGCTTCGAGACAGGAAAATTCAGGCTGGAGTTTCAGGGAGATATTCAGAGCGCGGAGGAAAGAGCCAAATCCTTAAGGCTTGAGAGTAAAGGCCACACAATAATCTACAGAGTCTAAATCACAGTCCCTCTCTCACAGAAATGGGAGGGGCTTATGCTACAATTGCAGTATCCTAATTTTTCCCCCAGCAGCAAAATTCATACACAGGAGGTATCCTCATGAGGAGGTATTTATACGCTGTTGCTGTATTCATAGCTCTGCTTGTCATGGCCTCGAGTTCGTGGGCAGGCTATTATGACGAAGGACACTCCGGACTCTCAGAATCAGACCCGTTTATCATCGACTCCAGAAACGATTTCGTAGAGTTCAGAGACAGAATCAACGCCGGTTCAGATCCGCAAGGTGCTTACTACAAACTCAACACCACCAGCAAAACCATCAGCCTCGCAAAAGATTATCAGAACTGGACTCCAATCGGGACATCTTACCGCCCATTCACCGGACACCTTGACGGCAACGGCCACAAAATCACCGTCAACTTCGACTACTTCACGCTAAAAGAAGCTGCACTTTTCGGCACAGTCAAGACAGAATCCGGCTGTGCAGTCAAGAATCTCACTGTAGCTACATCATCTTCCGGGCAGGTCAAGGGTGAACTGGTCGCAGGAATCGTACTCAACCTATACAACGCATCAATCGAGGACTGCAAATTTTCGGGGACTCTCGTTGCGTCAACATCAACCGGAGATTACGGAGCAAATACCGTAGCTGTCGGCGGAATAGTTCATCACATGTATTCGGGCAGCGTCAAGAACTGCACCGTAGAAAACGCGACACTCACCATTTCACCGCGCATATACATACTTTCCTACAACTATGCAGGTGGTATCGCCGCAATCATGGAGAGCGGAACTATTGAGGGCTGTACAGTGAGTGAAGGGACTGTGTTTGACGGGGCGGAAGGCCTGCTAGTCGGGAACTCTGCCGCAAGCGTTACGACCGGTGGAATCGTTGGGCAGCTAGTCAGCGGGACAGTCAACAACAACGAGGCGTATATCTCTGTCAATTACGAGGACGCAAAGAATCTTTACTTGGGCGGAGTAATCGGTGAGATCAAGGACGAAGATTACTACATTGAGGGAAATATCTACAGCGGTACAGGTTTCGGAATAGGCTCAGACATTGACGGTGAACCTTCAGACGAGCCGGGCTGCTCAAAAATAGGTGAAGGCACTGAAGACCAGCCAATAATCATCGACTCTATTTCTGCGTTCACGAATTTTTACGAGAAGGTCAACGCTGATGTGCTATATGCTGCGGATATGTACTACAAGCTCACGATCGACCTCGATATTTCCGAGCTGAACTGCAAGCCCATCGGCACAGAAGCTAACCCCTTCACTGGACACTTTGACGGCAACGGACACACAATCATCACCGACAATGACGCAGCACTCTTCGGGACTATCAAGACAGCTAGCGGCTATGCTGTGAAGAATCTTAATGTTATCGGGAACGTCAAGGGGAGATTCTCTGCGGGAATAGTCCTGAATCTCTACAATGCCTCAATCGAAAATTGCACCTTCACCGGCAAAGTCAGGGCATATGTCGGCTCTGATCCGGACCTTGACGAAATGGACACTT
>JAFTBT010000097.1 GCA_017455085.1 Synergistaceae bacterium | reverse complement strand
AGTTAGGTCTATATCTGAGGCAAGTACATAATATTTTCTGTAAGGCTCTTCGTCGTCATCGATTCTGTCTCTGAGAGTGATTAAGTCTTCCGCAGAACTGATGATATACGCATCTTCCCAGCTGTCCCCGCTCCGGCCGGAGTCATAATACGCCGCTGAAGCCGTCCGCACGTTCACGCACAGCACAGCCCCAAACACTAACAGCCAGATGATTTTGTTCTTAGTGGATAATAATGTGAAAGGTTTTCGGGAGATTTTCCCGTCAGTTAATGGAAAGCTTAACGCTCGTAAAATAATGCACCAAATTTTGACAATACTATACGCAATCGCCAATCGCCAATCGCCAATCGCCAAATTCTAGCACTAGGCATCATGTTTGTCTACCTCTTTTCGTAGTATTTTAGTGCTTTGGGAATTACGAGATATTATACATCACGAGCATACACTCCAGCAAATTAATGCATGGTGATTCTGCTGATTCAGTGTCTAGCAATTAACGTACACTATTTTGTTCCCGCAAGCCTCCAAGAACTTCATAAAGTCCCCGTAGCTGATCCATACTGTTGCAGTGTTGGTGTTGGGGTGAAATCCCAATATGGGCTGATTCTGAATGCTGGCATCTATCACGACTTCAACGTCATGATTCTCGTTGTTGATGAGGCCGAACGGAGACACTGAGCCTTTCGTGAGTCCCAAGTGCTGCATGAGCCGCTCGTCAGACCCGAAACTCAGGCGGGTACATCCGATTTGTGTGCGTAAGGTCTTGAGGTCAGTGGGCTTTTCGCCGTCGTGGATCACCAGAAAATGCCGTTTGCCGTTTGCGTCCCGAAGAAACAGATTCACCGGAATCATGCCCTTGCTGTTCAGGCCTAAAGCAATAATCTCGTCAATGGTAAAGACTGCAGTGTGTTGGTCAAGCTCATAGTGAATCCCAAGAGCGTCAAGAGTATCCAGTACTTTCTGCATGGCCTCTACATGTGTACTCCTAATGACCCGAAAAGTCCGGCTAATCCCTGCGCAGCTACATCCTTGATGATTTTTCCCTCATCGTTGAAATAGTAGAAGTTCATGCAGGAAAACGAGAACCTTTTACCTGTAGGAGCTTTGCCCATAAATTCGCCGTCATGCGTTCCCGAACATATCCAGCTCACAGCAACTTTGTCATCTTCTGCGGCCATGTCCTGAATCTCCCAGTGAATATCTGAAAAACTCCTGCGCATAAATTCCACAACAGAAAGATAGCCGCTTCCTCCGTAAAGTGTGTCGCTGGATGTCAGACTGGCAAATTCTGCATGGCTGTCTATGAGTTCTTCAGCAAGTGCCTTGTCGTTAGTGTTGATACATTCTCTGAAACGTTCTATAGCAAGTTTATGCTGTTCTGTATTAGTCATTAGTGAGTCCTCCGAAATTTTGAGTGTGTAATAAAATATAGCAGACGTTACTAATTTACACAAAGGAGTACAAATTTTTATGCCCGAAGAAATTCTACAGCAGAACGACTTTTCTTCAGAAGATAACGAAATCGTCAGGCAGCGCAAGGACAAACTCTTACGCCTCCGCTCCGAAGAAGGCTATGACCCCTACGTCAACGAGACTTGGGACAGGCAGGACACACTAGAATCCATCCGTGAACGTTTCGATCACCTACAGCCCGAAGAAGAAGCCCAAGACGTGACTCTCCGAACAGCAGGACGAGTTATGACCATCAGACGGCAGGGAAAAGCTACCTTTGCGGATCTTGCTGACGAAACATCCAGAATGCAGCTGTATTTCCAGTTCAACAACGTCGGTGAAAAAGCATACGACTTCCTCAAAAAGTGGGTCGACTCCGGAGACTGGATCGGAGTTGTCGGACATCCTTGCAGAACAAAGCGCGGAGAACTCACAATCATGGTCACGGAGTACTGCCTGCTCAGCAAAGCTATTCGTCCTCTTCCTGAAAAGTGGCACGGACTCACAGACACAGAGATCCGCTACAGAAAACGCTACATGGATCTCATCGCCAACCCCGAAAACAGGGAGGTATTCCGGAAACGTTCACGCATAATTTCGTCCTTCAGGGAGACGCTGGAATCACACGGCACACTTGAGGTTGAGACCCCCATTTTGTCCGTACTGGCAGGCGGAGCAAACGCAAGACCCTTCAAGACGTTCCACAATGCTCTTAGCGTGGATATGTACATGAGAATCGCAGTTGAACTCTACCTGAAGCGGTTAGTTGTCGGGATGATGGGCAGAGTCTACGAGATCGGCCGAAACTTCAGGAATGAGGGCATTGACACCATGCATAACCCGGAGTTCACCATGATGGAAGTGTATTGGCCGTACGCTAACTATGTCGACATGATGAATCTCGCTGAAGAACTCATCAGGAACGCTGCAAAAGCTATCGGGACTCTCACGATAGAGTGGAACGGCACGCAGTTAGACCTTTCGAAGCCGTTCAACAGGATCACCATGCGCGAAGCCGTCAAGAAATATGCAGGAGTTGACTTTGACGCAATAACATCTGACGAAGAAGCAAGAGACATTGCCCGCAAAAAGGGACTCGGTGATGAACTCACTGGCCACGAGAGCAAATTTGCAGTCCTGAATCTGATGTTTGAGGCGTTCGGTGAGGAGAAACTCATAGAGCCGACATTCTTACTTGGCCACCCTACGGAAATATCGCCATTGTCAAAACGAGACCCAGAGAATCCCGACTACACTCACAGATTCGAGCTGTTCATGTTCGGAAAGGAAGTAGCTAACGCGTTCAGTGAGCTCAATGATCCGTTGGACCAGCGCGAGAGATTCGAGGATCAGGCCCGCAAGAAGGCAGAAGGCGACGACGAAGCACATGTGTTTGACGAGGACTTCATCAACGCGATCGAGGCAGGACTCCCGCCGACCGGAGGAATGGGCATCGGAATGGACAGGATAGTGATGTTCTTGACCGGAGCAAAATCCATCAGGGACGTGATTCTCTTCCCGGCAATGAAGCCCAAAGCATAATGGACTCCCAGACTACTAACATTTTCGCAGCCCGCATGAATGAACTCTACGCATTGATAGAACGTCATGCGGGTTTGTATTACGACAACGACAGCCCCGAGATCCCCGACTCAGAATATGACGCACTCGTACGTGAACTAGCAGACCTTGAGCGCGAACACCCCGAATTTTCCCGCAAAGACTTCCTGACTCACAGAGTAGGAGGCCGGCCCAGTGAGTTATTCGCCAAAGTCCTGCATGATGTCCCGATGCTCTCACTGGACAACGTTTTTGACGCTGGAGAGCTGGTGAATTTCTTCGCGAGGATTGATGCGGGGGCTTCAGGTTTCGTGTGTGAGATGAAGATTGACGGGCTGGCTGTGTCGTTGGTGTACGAGGACGGAATTTTTGTGCGGGGTGCGACTCGCGGTGACGGACACACAGGCGAGGACGTTACGGAGAACTTGCGTGCGATTGATGCAGTCCCGAAGAGACTCGTGAATGCTCCGGCTGGCAGGGTGGAAGTTCGCGGTGAGGTGCTGATGAGCAATGAACGTTTCGAGGCCGTCAACAGGCAGTGCGAGGAACAGGGTATGAAGCCTTTTGCGAACCCCCGTAATGCTGCGTCAGGGACTCTCCGGCAAAAAGACTCATCCATTACTGCGCAGAGGGGACTCGATATTTTCCTGTACTATCTTGTTGACGCAGAGAGATTCGGAATCAGAGACCAGTATAACGCGCTATTGTGGCTGAAGTCTCACGGGCTGCCCACCCAAAAAGTGTGGAAGTACTGTGCGAACATGAAGGAAGTGCAGGGATTCATAGAGCATTGGCGGGAAGAGAGGTATACGCTCGGCTACGTTACTGACGGAGTAGTCATAAAGCTCGATGATTTGACTCAATGGGGAAGAATCGGTGCGACCTCACACGCTCCGAGATGGGCAGTAGCATACAAATATCCACCGGAAGAGGCACGCACGAAACTGCTTGACGTGAAAATCTCTGTGGGACGTACGGGAGTTTTGACTCCTGTTGCTGTGCTTGAGCCTGTGAGATTGGCGGGGACTCAGGTGCAGAGAGCGACACTGCATAACGCTGACGACATAGCCCGCAAGGATATTCGTGTGGGAGATTTCGTGATGGTCAGGAAGGCCGCAGAGATCATCCCGGAGATTGTGAGCGTTGACGTTAGCGCACGGACAGGCCAAGAAGTTCCGTACAATATGCCGAGTGTGTGTCCTGCATGTGGGTCTGAGGTGGTGAGGCTACCGGGTGAGGCGGCATTGCGGTGTCCGAATCGGGCATCATGTCCTGCGCAATTGGTGGAGGGGCTGAGGTACTTTGCGTCACGTGAGGGAATGGACATCAAGGGGATCGGCAGGGTCTTAGCGGAGAAGTTGATTGCGTCGGGAATGGTGCAGCGTATCAGCGACATATATGCTCTGACTCCTGAGGACTGGCAGAAACTCGACAAGATAGGCGCGAAAACAGCAGAGAATCTTTCGGCGGAGCTTGAGGAGTCGAAAAATAAGCCATTAGTGAATCTGATTACGGCACTGGGGATTCAGTATGTAGGGAAGAACACTGCGGGGCTGTTGGTGGATCACTTTGGCAGTATTGACGCGATGATGAATGCATCACAGGAGGATTTGGCGGCTGTTGACGGAGTCGGTGAAGTGATAGCGGAGTCTGTGCATGAGTTTTTCAGGAACGCGGAGAACGTGAGGCTAGTGGATGAATTTCGGAGAATGGGCTTCATGATGAGCGAGGATGTTTCGGAGAAGAGGGGCGCTTTGTGGGGGAAGAGCTTTGTGTTCACAGGTGGGCTGGGGTCTATGACGCGCGAGGAGGCTGGAAAACGCGTGAAGGCTTTGGGCGGAAGGGTTATGACTAGTGTGAGCGGGAAGACGGATTATGTTGTGTTAGGGGAGAAAGCGGGTGCGAAGCTGAGAAAGGCCGAAGAATTGGGGATAAAGATTCTGAGTGAGAGTGAATTTCTCGACATGATTAGCGTGTGAAGATATGTCCTTTTTCCCAACGCCAGCAAAACAACATATACAGCAGGCATTAGGATTCTGACTGAGAAGGAATTTCTTGACATGATAACATTTCAGTAGTATAGTGCGACACTCACAAAAATGTGAAGGAGGTTTTATTATGGATAATAGCAACAAAAGAAGAGGCAGGCCACGTGTTTTTCCTGACCCTAACGATCGTTCAAAGAATGATCCCGCTGTAATTGTGCAGAGCAGACAAGTGATAGGTATCTACAATCAGGAAACAGGCGAACAGGCACAGTATGTTACTGACAACATAAAAACTTGGTTTTGTGGTGAAGCTAAAAACAGAGGTTGGGACTCAGCGGATTTCATAAATAATCAGTGCTTACTGAAAATGAATCTTTCTGAAAATGAATCTTTAGCTTGAGTTTCCGGATAATATTAAGAGACTACAGGGGACATCTTCAGAGGTGTTCCCTTTTTTGTACACACTTCACAGGCAGCGTGATATTATTATCCCTACATTCCAACAAAAAATCTCAATAAGGAGCGTTTACCTCAATGGACAAGAAAATTAAACGTATCGGCGTATTAACCAGCGGAGGAGACTCCCCAGGCATGAACGCAGCAGTCAGAGCCGTAGCACGCACAGCACAGCATTTCGGCATCGAGTGCATCGGCATAAAACGCGGCTGGCAAGGACTCATCAACACCGACTTCATGCTCCTCAACTCCGACGCAGTCAGGCACATTCTCGGACGCGGAGGCACAATCCTCTACACCGCCCGCAGCCAAGAATTCATGACCGAGAAGGGTCGCGAAAAAGCTGTAGCTACGTGCAACCTGCTCGGCCTCGACGCAGTAGTCGCAATCGGAGGAGACGGCACATTCAGGGGCGCGCTTGAGCTCTCACGTCTAGGAGTCCCCGTCATGGGAATCCCGGCCACTATCGACAACGATATAGGCTGCTCGAATTACACTATAGGCTTCGACTCGGCCTGCAACACCGCAATCGACTGCATCGACAAATTACGTGACACAATGCAGTCTCACGAAAGGTGCAGCGTCGTCGAGGTCATGGGCAGGCACGCTGGATTCTTGGCCCTGTACGTGGGGCTTGCTGTTGGAGCTACTGCTGTGCTGATTCCTGAAAAGGAGCTGAACTTTGAGGAGGACGTTGTAGCAAACATCCAGAACGCCAGACTCTCAGGACAGACGCATTTCATGGTGGTAGTCGCTGAAGGTGCAGGCAGCGCAATAGACATAGGCAACAGGATTCACGAGACACTCGGACTCGATCCTCGCGTTACTGTACTCGGACACATCCAGCGCGGCGGAGCTCCCACAGGCAGAGACCGCGAGACGGCCACACGTATGGGCTATCATGCAGTGAGGGCGTTGGCAGAAGGACGTTCGGGCAGCGTGATATGCACTCAGGAAGGCAGCATCAGGGAGATCGAGATCGAGGAAGCTCTAGCCATGAAGAAGAGTCTCCCGATGATACGCTACGAAATTATGCAGGCTATCTCTGCTCCGTCAGTGTTCCATTAGAATGCTGGCTATGCTTTTGGCGGCGAATATGCTGCTCGGGACTGTTCAGGCGGACTCTTTCGCGATGGACTATCTGCGTTTCGGGGACGGCGCAAAGAATCTCGTGATCATTCCCGGCGTGAGTGTGCAAAGCGTGATGGGGTCTGCGCAAGCTATCGCAGAGGCCTACAAGCTGCTGACGGAAGAATTTACGGTGTATGTTCTCGACCGCAGAAAGAATATGCCGGAGTCGTACACAGTGTACGAGATGGCGCGTGATACTGCGGAGGCGATAAAGGCTCTGAATCTTGGGAAGGTGAGTATTTTCGGAGCGTCTCAAGGCGGAATGATAGCAATGAAGATTGCGGTTGATCACCCTGAACTTGTGGAGGGGCTTGTTCTCGGCTCAACGTCGGCACAAGTTACGGAGGAGACATACAGAAGAGTCTTTGCGGGCTGGGCAGATTTGGCGAAGGCAGGGAAACCGGAGGAGCTGTATTTGTCGTTCGGAGAGGCGACATATCCTGCGCCAGTGTTTGAGCAGTCAAGGGAGCTT
>JAFTBT010000096.1 GCA_017455085.1 Synergistaceae bacterium | reverse complement strand
CTCATTACTGACGGACGCTATCAGACTCAGGCCAAGAGTCAGACCCCCTACAAGATAGTCATACAGTCAGAATTATCACTGCCTGAATACATAGCCAAAGCCATCACTGACTCCGGATATGTCCGCACCGGCTTTGAGGCAGAAAAAATCTCGCACGCAACCTTCACGAAACACTTTGCCCCCGCAAAAACACAGTGGCTTGACGCGTCAGACTTCATCCCAACGCTTCGCAGGACTAAGGACTCTCACGAGATAGCCCTAATCCGCAAAGCTGCACAAATTGGACGGGACGCATACGGCAACACGTTAAAGCATGTTCACGCCGGAATGACTGAAGTGGAATTTGACTCGCTGCTCATGACGGAGATAAAAAGACTCGGCGCAGAAAAAGGCTGGGCGCATGATGACTTCATTGTTGCGTCAGGAGAGAGAAGCGCAATGTGCCACGCTCCCGCCACGATGAAGGCATTTGCTGCGGGAGAAACTGTTACTGTTGACTACGGAGCAATGTATCAAGGCTACATGAGCGACATCACACGGAATTTTGCTCTTGGCCAGCCGGACAGCAAAGCACTGGAGATTAACGCTATACTTCTCAAAGCGCACAAGGCAGCAGCAGAATCTCTCAGGCCGGGAATTTCTGGTCAGAAAGTTGACGCTATAGCCCGCAAAGTGATTAGTGATTCAGGATACGGAGAAAATTTCGTGCATGGCTTGGGGCATGGTTTGGGGCTTGAGGTTCACGAAGCTCCGAGACTGTCCAAAACCTCAAAGGACACTTTGCAGGTCGGGGATGTAGTTACTGTTGAGCCGGGAATATACATCGAAGGCTGGGGAGGCCTCAGAATCGAGGATGACTATCTTATCATTGAGGACGGCGCAGAATGTCTGACCATCAACGACAACCAGAGCATAGAGATAGTATAGCGGGGAGAGTCATTCAGTCCCCGCAAGAATGTTAATGCCGAACTCGTGCAGAATAATTCCCAGTCTGCACACAGGCAGCCCCACAACGTTAAAATAATCTCCCTGCAATCCCTCAATCAGCAGTGAGCCTTTGCCCTGAACAGCATAGGCTCCGGCTTTGTCGTCGCATTCTCCGGTTGAGACGTAAGCACTGATTTCCGCGTCAGTAAGTGGCCGGAATTTTACGGTAGTATGTTCAACGTGAGTCAGGACTCTCCTGTTCATGCAGACACTTAGCCCCGTAAGTACTTCGTGTTCCCTGCCGCGAAGAGCTTTAAGCATTCTTAAAGCATCTTCGCGGCTAGCTGGTTTTCCGAGAATATGGCCGTCAATCACTACGATAGTATCCGCCGCAATCACTACAGCGTCCGGGAATTTTTGCGCTCCTGATTCTGCTTTGAGGCGTGAGAGTCTGGCGCAAAGGGATTCGGGGTTTTCGTCTGGGGAGTGCGATTCGTCAACGTCTGGCTTGTATACCTCAAACGTCAAGCCCAAATCATGCAGCAAGGCCCTTCGGCGGGGACTTCCTGAAGCTAAGATTATTCTTACGGCCATAATGTACACTCCTGTATATCATCAAACATTTCGCCTAAATCATGCAGTAATGCTCTTCGTCTCGGACTACCTGAAGCTAAGATTATTCTTATGGCCATAATGTACGCTCCTGTATACCAGCAAACATTTCGCCTAAATCATGCAGTAATGCTCTTCGTCTCGGACTACCTGAAGCTAGAATTATCATCGTTACTATAAATCACTCCTGATGTGTGAAGTATCAAGCAATGCTATTTGTGAAGCAAGTATTCCCATCATATCGCAAACCACCCGAAATTTACTGCAAGAGGCAGACCAACCGCAATAGCTCCTATTATCAGGCAATATATCCCGAAATACGCCCACTTCCCTGCGTCAACAAGTCCCTTCATGAATTTTAGTGAGGCCATTCCCAGAACAAACGCTACAACCGCTCCCCATATCCAGCCTTCAGGAAGATACACCATCTCTCCGCCCTTCAAGACCTTCACACACTCAAGCAGTGTCGCTCCTAGAATCGCAGGTATCGAGATAAGGAAAGAGAACCGGAACGCCTCACTGATTCCCAATCCCATAAACAAACCCATTGCTATTGACATTCCGGAGCGGGAAATTCCCGGCATTACCGCTATACCCTGAGCGAATCCAACAGCTAGAGCTATCTTCAGCAGTGATGAATTACTACGTGAACGCGCAAACATCGGAATCATCAGCAGTACTATTCCCGTAAAAAGCTCCCCGCACCCTACAAGCACAAGACTCTCACTCGCTGACTCTGCAATGTCCTTGATTCCTAAGCCAAGCACCGCCGTAACAAACGACGCTATGATTATTGCCCAGCCATACGCCCAGCCTGAACGCCTCTTACTCGTGAACCATCCGCCGAACCAGTCAGCAAGAATTTTCCAGATGTCCCGCCAGAAAAATATCACTACTGCCAATAATGTCGCAAAGTGCAGCAGAATATCAAACGCTAACAGATTCTCATCAAATCCCATAAATATCTGGAATATCGCCAAATGTCCCGAACTGCTCACAGGCAGAAATTCACATAGTCCCTGCACTGCGCCTAATATCAATGTCTTAATCAACTTAAATCCTCCCTAAAAAAAGTCCTTCTCGTACTTGCTGTAGTCATCGTAATATCCCGACTGCTTAACAGAAATCACCGGCAATATCACCGCAAATGATGAGTCTCGTTTCCTGAGTATATCCCTGACTCGCGCCTTCACTGCCTTCTTCAGAGCGTCAATATTCACACGGCTTCCCGCCAATTCCTGAATAGCTCTCTCACTCGCCGCGTAAAGTTCCTTGAAGATTTGCCGGCTGTCATCCGGAATAAATACCCCCTGAGTCTCAATCGCCACAGGTGCAAGCAGATTCCCTCTGTCGTCAACTGATGCACCCACAACTAGCACACCGTCTTCGGCAATTTCTCGGCGTTCCTTGAGGACTTCACTCTTTATGCTGCCTGCTGCATTTCCGTCAACGATAACTGCTCCGGACTGGACTGTGCCGTGTTTTTTGGGAGGTGCATTGCGCGTAAACGTCAGTATATCGCCGTTCACCATCAGGAAGATATTTCTTTGGGCTATACCGACTTCCTGCGCTAGCTGTGAATGCCGAACCATGTGCTTATATTCCCCGTGAACAGGCACAAAATATTGCGGCCTCACAAGATTCAGCATGATCTTCAACTCTTCAGCCGAAGCGTGGCCGGATACGTGAGTGTTCTTCTCTTTCTCGTAGACCACTTCGCACCCTTGCGCGAAAAGTCTGTTGATGGTGTTGTTGATGAGTTTTTCATTGCCGGGAATCACTGACGCTAACAAGAAAACTACATCATGTTCACCCAGCTCAATAGACCTGTTTTCGCCGCGGCTCATTGTTACCAGCCCGGAAAAAGGCTCGCCCTGGCTGCCTGTAGTTACGACTACTAATTGATTGTCAGAGTATTTCCAGAGTTCTTCGACCTGAATCATCATTCGGGAGTCGATTTTGAGGTATCCAGTTTCACGCGCAAGTTCAACGTTCCTAATCATGCTACGACCAAGAAATGCAATTTTCCTGTTGAAGCGCGCTGACACATCCGCAACCTGCTGAATCCTGTGGACGTTGCTGGCGAATGACGACACTATGATTCTCTTTGTCCGGTAAGTCCGGAAAAGCGAGTCCAGAGTCGCCGCTATAGTTCTCTCACTCGGAGTGAAACCTTTGCGTTCCGCGTTTGTCGAGTCCGAACACAGCAGCATTACTCCTTTGTCGCCCTCTTCTGCTAAAGCTCCGTAGTCGGTAGTGCGTCCGTCAACGGGTGTGCTGTCGAGCTTGAAGTCCCCTGTGTGAACGATTCTTCCCAGTGGTGTATCAATAGAGAGAGCTACTCCGTCAGGAATTGAGTGCGCAACAGCAATAAATCTTATCGTGAATGAGCCTATCTTGATTACGTCCCCTGCTCGGATCTCGTGCATGTCAGGCCGATATAGCGGTAGGTCTTCCTGCAATTTGTTGCGAATGAGTCCGAGTGTTAATTGTGTTCCGTAAAGGGGAGTGTTCAGTCTTGGTAAAACGTAGGGAAGTGCGCCGGTGTGGTCTTCGTGGCCGTGAGTGATGATTATTGCTAAAATTCTGTCCTTGTTGGCTTCTAGATATGTTATGTCTGGAACAATGTAATCTATTCCCGGCAGTTCTGAATCTGGAAATTTCAAGCCCGCGTCGATTACGATAATTTCGTCTCCGTATTCCAGCACATACATATTCTTGCCGATTTCTCCGAGTCCTCCGAGCGGAATAAAGCTCAGGTGTTCTTTACCTTCAATGCCTCCATTCCTGCGGCGTATACGTGAATTTTTCTGCGTCAAACTATTAGTCCTCCTGTGTGTGAAAGATTATGTATATATTCCCTGACGTGCAGGGTTAAAATTCATTGGATTTGAGATACTTCATTATAATATATCTTTCATTTGGAAGAATTGAGTTGCTTGACAGATTTACACTCACAGAATGACACATGATGATACTATTGTACGGATGGTTACACAGTAAAAAATCGCTCTATTTCAGAAAAGTAAATCATCATGCTTTCTTTTGCCGGGAGTAAAGACTTTCACGTCAACTTTTGCGCTCCTGCCTGCCTCATCAACTACACTAACTACATGTTTTCCGTCAGGGACATCATGAAAAAACGTCCTTTCCGCCTCAGAACTGCCAGCATATTCACCGTCAATGTACCACCACACACGCCCGGTTGCGCCTTCTGTCTTCATGGGAATCTTTCTCTCAAGGTCAAACGGTGCAGCAAAATATGACGCTCCCGGCACTGGAGATATTATCTTCAGCTCCGAATATTTCCTGACGATTGCAAGCTCATTACGCCGATTCAGGTTTGTGCTGTATTCAGCAGGCAGATTCACGACTCTCTGCCCGCTCTTGATCGTGTGTATGTCGCACGGAAAAGTCTTCGTGACTCCGTCAACAGCCCACTCCATTTTTCTGGCCGGACACATCGCAGTCGGGGGCTTCCCTGAGAGCGTACACACCTCACGCAAAATCACTTCTTCGGGTTTGTCGTACCATCCGGAATTTGGCGACACCACACGCAGAATCTTCACCGCCACCGGAGCCGCCGCCCTAGCTCCCACGAGTCCCGGCCAAGAATCTCCGTCAGGGTTTCCCGCCCAAACTACTACAGTGTAGTCCGGAGTCCACGCAGCAGCCCAAGCGTCACGCAATCCGTATGACGTTCCTGTTTTGAGGGAGACTCTCCATTTTCCGCCGAGTGTCCCGCTCGCAAAACGTGAAAGCTCTCCGTTGTAGCGCAGCATATCGCTCACCAACCAGCACCCGCCTTCCGTAGCAATGCGTTCACTGACTTGCGCAGAGTCCTGCAAAAGTTTCAAGTTCCTGTGTACACCCAGAGAAGCAATCGCCGTAAATGCCTCCAGTTCCTCAAGCAAAGTAATATCGCACCCGCCCAGAATCAGAGAATCTCCGTAATACTTTGCGTTTTGTGTGAGGTGTCGCAATCCAGCTTCACGCATGAGACTCAAAATCTTATCGTTCCCAGTTGAACGCAGTACCCTCACCGCCGGAGCATTCAGCGACTCACTCAGCGCAACCCTCGCAGTTACAGCACCTCGATATTTCAGATCGAAATTTCTCGGTGCTCTCCCGGAAAATGCCATTGACGTATCCGCAAGCAGTGTTGACGGCGTAAGTGTCCCCGAATCGATCGCGGCCAAGTACGCAAAAGGCTTCAGAGTCGAGCCGGGAGATCTCGGAGCGCGTCCGCAGTCCACCCACGAAGACGGGTCTTTGCCGTAGCTGAATCGGGCATTGCCCACCCACGCGATGAGGGCTGCGGTTTTGTTGTCGACTATTCCGGCAGAAAGAGTAATATCCGCCGGAAAATCATTCAGAGATTGGCGGAGTATTCCCTCAAGTTTTGTCTGCGTCTCTAGGTTTAACGTGGTCTCGAATTTCTGTGAATGGCCGGTGTTTCGTGCTACACCATCCGAATTTTTGGGAATACGTGCTGCACCATCTGGATTTTGAGATAATACCAGCTCCGAAAAATGCCACGCCCTTGACGGCAAATACCAGAACTTTGACCCGCCTACTGATTTCTGCGCAGGAAGATCCTCAAGGTATGCGCGTCTAGCTTCCTCGTGAGTGAACATACCTTTGCGCTCCATCAAGGCGATAATCTCGTTGCGGCGTTTTCGTGAGGCACTTGGCCGGGTGTCCGGGCGGTATATGCTTGGGCCTTTGAGCATTCCTATCATCAAACACGCTTCACCCGGTGAAATCTGTGATGCCTTTTTCCCGAAATACATCAGGCTTGCGGCTTGGACTCCACGAATATTTCCGCCGAAGGGTGCTAGATTCAAGTATGCCTCCAGAATTTGCGCTTTGCTGAGTTCACGCTCCAGCTTCAACGCCATGATGAACTCACGCACTTTTGTTGCTGGAGTACGTTTTCTGCCCTCACGTTCCGACACTGCCATTCGGATAACCTGACTCGTGATCGTTGACGCTCCGGAAACTATGCGCTGTCGTGTCAAGTCCTGCCACAATGCCCGCGACATAGCAAGCAAATCTATTCCGAAGTGGCTGTAAAATCTCCCGTCCTCTGCATTAACAGCTACTAACGGCAGCCAACGCCCCATTTCGTCAAGTGGAATCGGTATCTGCCATTCAGAATCAGGGGAAAGTCTCACGTGAAACAACCTGCCTTCAGAATCATAGAGTGCAGGTGAGCCGGATATAGTAGTAACTTTTTCAGGGTTTATGTCTATATTCATCCACAGCCCCGCAAAGAGAATCACTACTAGTGCGAAAAGTGAGAGCAGAATTTTCTTCATGTTGAAGTGTTATGCAGCTTTCTTCTTGACGTTCCTATCCAGCGCAAGAATATCCAGTGTATAGCCGGCTACGTTGTTGCTGTGGTCGCCGATACGCTCGAGGTTGCTAAGAAGAGTGATGAAGTTCACGCCCTTTTCGGGGTCGCATTCGCCTCTGTTCAGGCGGTCAATGTGATTCTTCCTGTAGGTGCGCTCCTGAGAGTCGATCTTCTTCTCCAAATCACGTATAACCTGCCATGCTTCCGAAGCGTCTTCCTTCTGGATTGAGGACATCGCAAGCGTGATAGCCTGATTCGTGGTGTCGTACATGTCTCTGAACTCTCCGACTGCCTCAGCGGATAAATAGTTGTCCATAGCGTCGCAGCGTTCTATGAGGTTCTCTACCCTGTCGCCGATTCTCTCAAGGTCTAACGAAGCATTCACATAGCACCCCAAAACTGTAGACACTTCATCAGAGATTCCCCTCTGCCAGATCTCAGAAGCGTATTCCGAAATTGCGCGGGTGATCTTGTTGACGCT
>JAFTBT010000095.1 GCA_017455085.1 Synergistaceae bacterium | reverse complement strand
GTAGATTATCTTACCGTAGATTATAACCGTCTGCAAAAGCGATAGTAACTCCGCTATAGTCAACGTGCCTCACGCAGAATATATCAGCTTTCGGGGATCGTAGATTATCTTACCGTAGATTATAACCGTCTGCAAAAGCGACAACAATTCCGCTATCGGCAACGCCCAGATTATCCCGTACTCACCAAAGAAATGATTCATCATCAACAAAAGCGGCATATACAACACCAATTGCCTGCACACACTCAGAATCAGCGACGCCTTCCCAGCTCCCATAGCCTGAAGTGCATTCACACATATGAAGAACACCGCAAACAGTATACTGCTCGACAGCTTTATCCTCAAAAACTTCACCGCATACCCAAACGCTTCCGGCTCCGTCAAGAAAATTCCCGCTATCTCCCCCGTAAACACATAGCACACCGCCGTAATCCCCAACGTCAGCGTCACCGTGAACTTCAGCGCAAACTTCAGCATCGCCCTGTACCTTTTCCAGTCCTCAGCACCTACACAGAACCCCAGAAGCGGCTGAGTCCCCTGCCCTGCTCCCATAGCAAACAGCCCCGTAATCTGGTCTATCCTCATCACTACACCAGCGGCCGCAACAGCCATATCACCATACGCAGACATAAGCGAGTTCATGAGTATCTGCGCAAAGCTCATCAGCCACAGGTCCAGACACGCCGGAATCCCGATCGCCAGCACTCCCCAAGATATGCCCCCGCGAATCCTGAAGTGCTTGATGTGTATGCTGATAGTCGATCTCCCAGTCAGAAAATACCCTGCGTAATACATTGCTCCGATAACTATGCTCACACTTGTAGCTATTGCTGCTCCAGTTATGCCCCAGCCCAGCCACAGAATCATAATAGGGTCAAGAATCACGTTCAGCATGTTCCCGAAAATCTGGCCGGTCATTGCAGCTTTAGGGTGCTCCTCCGCACGCATGATCCCTCCACACGCCATAGAGAACAACACGAACGGTGCAGAAGCTATCACGATCGACAAGTAGCTATGCGCAAGCCTGAACGTCTCCGGACTCGCTCCGATTAGGCGCAAAGTTTTCTCGATGAAGAACATGAATATCACGGCCATCACTGTACCTGTTGCGAGGCTTCCCCACACGCAGAAGGCGGCGATGTTGTCGGCACGTTCCTTGTGTCCTGCACCGAGTGAGCGAGAAATATACGACATTGCCCCAGCCATGAAGATTATTCCCATTGCGATAAGCACCAGAAATACCGGAGCAGCTATTGATACTGCGGCTAGTTGTAACGGATCATGTATCTGTGCGATGAAAAATGTATCTGCCAAGTTGTAGATGAGCATCATAATTTCTACGATGATTGCAGGAATTATGTTGGTTATAGCCTGCCTGCGAACTGATTGCGAAGTCATAAAATCTTGTCCTTTCCGGAAAATAGTCATGTTGATGTGATTATAGCAGGATAAGAATCTATGTCATTGCCGGATTCATGAAGTGTGTGTGTAGCTGTAAATGTAGTTGTAAATTCAGGAACTCTTTGCGATAATTTATGCAGTCTTTTATGATAGGAGATATGTTTATGAGTTATATTCTACACAGAAGAGTAAGAAATGCAATCTATGTCTACGAGTGCACCAGCTACCGCAATAATCAGGGCAATCCCCGCAGCAAGCAGCACTATTTGGGCAAACTTGACGCTGATGGAGTATTGATTTCGGCCAAGAAAAAACTTCCCGTACAGATACGCGAGGTCAAAACCATCACAAAACGCTTCATTCTTGAGCCTGCAAAAACGTCAAGCAAGTCTCGCCGTATTCCCTCACCGAAATTATACACAGGTTGTTCGGATTCTGTGATAGAGTCAGCTCCTCACGCGCAGAGTGTTCCACCACAAACACAGCCCCTTCCGAAAGCAGCCCCCTCAAGTTCGCAACAGCAGGCAACTCCTCACACCATCCCGCACCGTACGGCGGATCCGCAAACACCACGTCAAACGTCATCCCCCGCTTCGTCAGCCACGCAACCCCACGCCGAACCTCAAGCCCCAACACCACGCTATCGCCCGCAACTTTCCGCAACGCCTCAGCACGAGACTTCACGCTCTCCACGAAAACACACGACTCTGCTCCGCGCCGCAATGCTTCGAGTCCTACGCGCCCAGTCCCGGCGAAAAGGTCGAGGAATTTCGCTCCGTCAACCCTTTCACCGAGTATGCTGAACAGTGCAGAGACTACACGCCCGCTTGTGGGTCTAACTTCCTTCATGATTCAGCCTGTGTGCTGCGTCAGAAAGTGCTGCCCTCACCGCAGGAGTCAGGAATGCTTTAGCAGTCTTGTCGAGCCGTAAAAGACTCCCGCCGTCTCTGTGAAGCACCATGATGTAGAAATCCTGCCGGAACTCGTCATCACTGGTCAACGTCTCCAGCAAATACGTGTCTCCGTCAGCCTCACGAAAACACCTCCCGAATTTCCAGAAGGCTTTGTGTGAGTCATCTTTGCCCTCGATGTTCCGGAGTGAAGCTAATTCCTGACTGCCTGCCATGTTCCGAATCTTTATGTGCATGTCCTCGCTGATCCGCCTCCCGATCGTGAATGCATGAGTTTTCGTGAATAGCACCCTGTAGATATTTTTGCCCTCGTCCAGCCACTTGCGCTCGTATTTCGTGGTGATGGGACGCTTTGGGTTGACCTCGTAGCTTGTGAGTGTGAGTGCATCATGACGGCCAAGTACGTTTTTCACCTCAAGGGAATATGCCTCGTCGTCAGTCAGCATCTCGAACACTCCCCCGGCCTTCAGCACCGCAGCGAGTCCGTCCGCAAAATCCTTCGCAGTCACGCGCCGGTGAGCGTCAGACGTTTTCGACCACGGACACGGAAACTGCATGTATATTCGCTCAAGAGACTCATCACGGAAAAGTTCTCGCAGCATATATCTCGCGTCAGTGTTGATGATTCTGAGGTTGTCGAGTCCCGCAGCCCGCCGAGCGCATTTCAGGACACACGCACCAGAAATTTCCACACCGTAGAGCATCACTTTCGGATGAGCTTGTGCGTACTGGACTGTGAACTCGCCATTTCCGAAGCCGATCTCAAGCTGCGAATGTTCCGGAGTCGTGAGGGGCAATTCCGGATCTGTGAGGATGACTCTGTACTGTGGTTTGGCCTGTGTTGTTGCGTTAAGAGTATTCATTTACAGTATCTACCTTCTTTTGTGTGAAGTATCGCCCTCATTTTTGGGGATATATTGCTCACATCAATAAAGAGTGTTGAAGACTAAAATATCCATTCGCATTTTAGAAGTCCTTCCTGTTTGGAAAAAGTATTGTCCCCATGTATGTAGAGTGAGAGCTAAAATGTCCATTCGAAATTTGGGAGTCCTTCAGCTAAGACTCTTGCTTTCACATCCTGCATAATGGCCTCTAAGGCTTTCTGATCCCTTCCCTCGCAGCGAATCACTATCACCGGCTGAGTGTTCGACCCGCGAATCAGTCCCCATCCGTCAGGGTAGATGATTCTGACTCCGTCAATGTCGCTGACTTCATGTTCTGCACGAGCTTTTTCTGTGATACGGTCTACCGTCTGGAACTTCACGTCATCAGCGCAGGGTATACGTATCTCTTCAGTGGCAGGGTATTCCGGGAATGCACGCATGAGATTCGAGAGCGGCAACTGTCTGGCTGAGAGTATCCGCAAGATTCTTCCTGCACTATAAAACGCGTCATCATGCCCGAAAAATTCATCCGCGAAAAACATATGCCCCGAGTATTCCCCAGCGAACACTGCACCCATTTCGCGCATCTTGGCCTTTATGACCGAATGCCCGGACTTCCAGAAAAACGGCTTGCCTCCGAATTTCTCTGCTGTCTCCGGAAGAATCATGCTGCACTTCGGCTCAACCAGCACCGCAGCTCCGGGATGTGCCTTCAGAATCTCCGACCAGTACAGCGACATCAACCGGTCTCCAGCGATCACGCCGCCTTTATCGTCCACGACTCCGAGCCTGTCAGCGTCACCGTCGAACGCAAATCCCACGTCCGCACCTTCGGCCAAGACTCTCGCAATGAGGGCCTGGAGGTTCTCGCGCTTCTGCGGGTCAGGGTGATGATTCGGGAAATGTCCGTCCGGTTCGTCAAAGAGTGAGACCACTTCACAGCCTAACATCTCGAAATACTTGCGTGCAGTGAGTCCCGCTGAGCCATTGCCTGAGTCGCACACGACCTTGAACTTTTTTCTGAAGGGTAATGCGAAGTGAGATACTAACATTTTCAGGTATGCATCATCAATATTTGCGGTGGTGAGTTTCCCGTGACCGGTCTCGAAAATTCCGGACTCAGCTATCGTGTGGATGAGCCTGACTTCATCGCCCCAGAGCGTGCCGTGTCCGTAGCAGAGCTTGAGGCCGTTCATGTCGGAGGGGTTGTGTGAGCCGGTGACCATCACGCCGCCTTCATGCCCGAAGTGAATCAGACTCCAGTACAGCATCGGAGTAGTTAAGAGTCCCACGTCGACAACGTTAAGCCCTGTGGAGAGTATGCCCTGAGTCATAGCGGCCTTTATGCGCGGAGTTGAGAGCCTTGCGTCACCGCCGAGAGAGACTCCGGAAGTTACGCCGTTCCTGATGAGCCATGTAGCATATGCTTGGCCGATGAGCCGGACAGTTTCGTCCGTGAGGTCATTATCTGCGTGGCCTCTTATGTCGTACTCGCGAAATATATTCTTGTTCATGTATGTAGCCTCCTTGTGTGTGTCATGAAGTGTATTTTACACATAACAGTGTAATATCATCGAACTGCGGTGCATCACCTGTAAATTCCTTAAGGCGTTCAAGTAATGCATATGCTATTTCCTGAGGTGTTCCGTCTGCGTTTTCGTTCAGTATATCCGCAAACCTGTCCATGCCGAACAGTTCACTTGCTTCGTTATTTGCTTCTGGGACTCCGTCAGTGTAGACCAGCAAAGTATCTCCATGTCCCAGAGTCAGCCGGCCTTCAGAGAATTTTGCTTTAGGGTTTATCGCGAGCGGCTTCGAGTGAGCGGACTGGTCAACCGAAAATTTCCCGCTGCTGTCCTTGATGAACGGATACTCATGGCCTGCGTTCACGTACACAATTTCTCCTGTGGAGATGGTCATGATTCCCAGCCACAGAGTCACGAACATCATTGCATCATTCTCCTCACACAAGCGCGTGTTGATATTCGTAACGATCTCCAGCGGCGAAGCATGAGTCAGCAATGCAGCATCCTTCAGCATAGTTTTGACCCTCATCATGAACAGTGCAGCAGATATTCCCTTGCCTGAGACATCCCCGACAGCAAGCACAATGTGGTCGTCATCAATCATGAAGAAATCATACAGATCACCGCCGACTTCTTTAGCGGGCTTGAGGAACGTGAAGAGCTGGAAACCTGTGATGTTGGAGAAATCGTTAGGGAGTGAGTCCTGCTGTATCGATGCGGCAAGTGAGAGTTCGGAGTCTAGTTTTGCTTTTTCTGCGGAGAGTTTGGCGGTCTCAGCAGTGTAGTGGTCGAGTTCTACTGCGAGAGAAGAGAGATCATCAACGAGTCTGCCGATCTCATTGCGGGACTGTATTTTTCGCAGAGCATTCACCATAAACGTGCTGTCCTTGTTGTCCGTGTACTCCCTAACATGCTGCTGGACTCCAGATAGCGGCTTCAAGACCTGCATGTATATTGCGAGCAGTAACAGTATTCCGAGCAGTATGAAGCATAAGACATTTATGCCCTCTATTTCTGCAAGTTCGTGGTGTATGGCTTTCAGTATGTCTGTCTCCAGAAGCGACACGGCAATATGAGCGTAGACTGTCCCGTTATCCGTCAGGGGCTCATAGTCATACACAAGCTGCTCTGTCCTGTGAGTAGCATAGTAATCCTTGATGGTGATGTGTTCGAAGTCAGCCGGAGCTTTTCCTGAAGAGTACATGCCTTGAATTAGCGGGTGCTTAGTGATGTCGAACGGGAATATATCACCGAGAACGTGTGTTTCTTCGTTGGAATCCTTGTAGTAAAACACGAAAGCGTTTTTATCCGGAAGGGGTTTGACGATATACAGGCTGTGCATTTGCAGATGATTCTTGAGTCTGTCCAGTTTTGAGAGTATTTCCCTGTAGCAAAATTCTGCGAAGAGTCTTTGCTGATCCGGAGTGAGAGCTTTTGCCTGCTCAGGAGTGATATTTTTGTTATGTATGAGCAGCTCGGCAGGTAGTGAGTCATATTTTTCTGGGTTATGAGTTTTGCGAGAGACATCGAGGCTTTGGGAGTTTTCCTGACAGTAATCCATAAGCCACGACAGAGAAGAATATTCCTGAAGGATACTCCTAGCGTAGGATTTTATTCTGTCGCTGTCTTCCTTCAGGTCAGGGATATATATACTGTAAAAGCTGTCGTATGTTGAGAAGCAGTTTATTGCTATGAACAGGCCGAAGAGCACAGCAAAGGTCACAGCAGACTGCACCAGAACCCGCTTATTCTTGGGCGTATGTTTGTCGATAACGATATTAGTATTCATGTCCTGAGTATGCACAGCCCGAACAATACAGTGCAGCGAACGGGTGAAACTTCATTGTGTAGATGAGCAGCACTATCAAGATGACAGCCATCACCAAAATCACAACTGACATAGAGCCTTGTACCATGTGAAAAATGCTCCTTCCAGTGAAAATTTATGTGAGTTGATAATGATAGAATGATTTAGTGATTATAGCACTCTATGATTCTTTCCCGAAAGGAATGCAGTAAATATCATGAGGCGGAAAGTTTTTGCAGGAGTAGTACTCTCTGTGATTCTGTTGGTAGCTGTGAGCGCAAGTGCAGATTTCGGTGGGTTCTCCGGGAGGAGTTCGAGGTCTTCGTCACGCAGCAGGCACGGTACATCACATAACATCACAGAAGGAAGCGTAGAGTACAAGTTTTACGTAGCGATGGCAATGATAGGATGTTCGCTGCTGGTGATTATTGCGGGAGGGATTGTGTATCTTGGTGTTGATACTGTACTCAGCCGGCGGAGGGTAGCGAAATATTGTGCGGCTCATCCTGATTTTGACCGTGAGGCTTTCGAGAAATACGTGGAGGGTCTGTACTGCGACATGCAAACAGTGTGGCAGAACAAGGACATAAGCCCGCTGAGGGACTCCATGACGGAAGAGTTTTTCACGCAAATGGAGGAAGTACTGTATCCGTTCAAGCAGAAGCACCAGACCGACCACACCGAACAGATAAAGATTAAGTGTTGTAGTTTATGCGACGCGAAGGAGAAAGACGGTGTAGACTACCTAAGCATATATCTTGTGGCAAAAATATTGTCGTACATTACTGACGATGAGACTGGACGTGTGATTTCCGGCGATAAGAGGTACAAGATCAAGATGACGTATGATATTAAGTTCTCACGGAAGAGCGGAGTTACTGGTGATTCTGGGTGGAGAGTATGCGAGATGAACGGCGAAAAAGTGAGGTGAGATTTTTAGACTCTCCCTTTATTGTTGAAGAGCTGTATTCCCTCAGTTATGATAGCTGACGAGAAAAGTTTACCTGTGTTCCCTTATGAGGAGCGATGCTATTCCCGCAAAAACTCCCACAAATGCAGCTACATGTTCTTTCTCAGCCTCAAGAATGCCATCAACACAAGGCCAAGTAACGCAAAACTCCCAGCCAGTGAATCGCATCCGCTGCCATAGCTGTCCGGCTCTCCACTTATCGGATCGTCAGGGTTCACCTCATCGCTTTAGGGTCAGGAGGATAATATCTCTGCTGGTGTTTCCCGAAATGTCCTCGCTGGTAATCTCCACGCTGTCGGCTATCTACTCATGCACAGCATCTCCCGAAATCGCTGGTACAACTGTCTCGACCCCCGTACCGTTCACGTAGTCCATGTAGCTTTTGTTGATGTTGAACATGAATTGTGTTGTGGTGTCAGTGCCAGATTGTGGCTCAGGAATGCATGATTCCACTTCGCCGCTTTCTGTAGCTATTCCGCCGTCACTAAGAATCCAGGCCTTGAAGTTATAGCCGCACAGGTACGATTCAGGGTAATACACATTCCCAGAAAGTTACCCCCCACACAAAAAAAAGGGGAGCAGTTACGCCCCCTTCTTGGTGTTGCGGATAATTTTGTAGGAAATATTTTAGCGGGACTTCTTCAGTGTGAAGAGTGCTATTCCCATGAGACCAACAAGCCCCAAACTGAACGCATCACATCCGCTGCCGGGTGAGCCCGGATTGCTCGTAGGTGTATCCGGGTCAACACTGGGGTCAGGGTCAACACTTGG
>JAFTBT010000094.1 GCA_017455085.1 Synergistaceae bacterium | reverse complement strand
GGTATATCTCCGTAGCCGGAAGCAAGTTTGTCGATGATGATATATGTGATGTCGAATAGCGTTACTGCAATCGCAGCAGGGACTCCAACAGCAAATATAGAGTATGCATTCTGCCGTGAAGGTACTGCGTTCCGGAGTGAGAGCGACAAAATATTACTGCCTCTGAGCCTGTGAATGACCGTCAGGAAATAGCAGCATATTATGACGTTTGAGAGCATAGTAGCTATTCCAGCACCGAGAACTTCATAGCCCTTAGGCAGCAGCACGAACATGAACAGCGGATCGAGAAATATGTTGATTATTCCGCCCATAGAGACCCCGAAGCCTGCCTGCTTTGCGTATCCTGTTGAACGCAGAAAGTTGCTGAGAGTCATAGACAGTATTGTGGGTACTGCTCCGAGGACTATAACGCAGAATGTGTACTGTCTTGCGAACGGCAGAGTGTCGCTGCTTGCGCCGAGCATACGCAGAACTGAATCCATGAACATGAACATAGAGAGTGAGAAGAGTCCCGCAGAGAGTACAGCCATGTAGAAACTGAAGGCAGATACGGTTTTGGCTTCGTTGTCGCGGCCTGCACCCATGAGGCGGGAAATCAGAGTGCCTCCGCCGATTCCGAAGAGATTCGCGAAGGATATAGATATGTTGAAGACCGGCAATAACAGAGAGACTCCTGCGACCATGAGGGGATTGTTTGTGCGGCCTATGAAGAAAGTATCAGCGAGGTTGTAGACGAGAATGATTAGCTGTCCGAAAATCATGGGCAGTGCTAATTCTGTGAGAGCCTTCGGAATCGGCCAAGACTCGAAAATGTCGCGGTTTTGTGCGTGAGTTTGGGGCATAGTATCAGCCTTCTTTCTTGATGCGGGCTTTGACTCCGGCGGTGAGTGCTAAGAGTCTTTCGGGGTCTATTGGGAAAAATGCGTGGTCAGTTCCCGCGGCGGACCAGACTATTTTGTGAGCAAACAAATCTTCGTCCAGAACGGCGGGTAATTTTTCGTCATAGCCTATAGGCGGGACACCCCCGATTCTGAATCCGTAGCGTGTGTAGACTTCATCGGGGGGCATCATGCGTCCGCGTTTTCCGTTGAGTGCTTGAGCTGCGAGTTTGGAGTCGACTTTGTTGCTGCCGGACATGAGGACGAGGCAGGGAGAGGACTTGTCGATGACGAAGATTAGGCTCTTGAGGATTTCGGAGGGTGATACTCCGATGGTGCGGGCTGCGTCGTCCACGGTGAAGATAGTTTGCTCAACGATACGTATCTGGATGTCGTTTGCACCTAGAGAGTCGAGAGCGGAGCGGACTTTTTGTGTAGGGTTCATGATGGTAAAAATTCCTCCTTAGAGTTGATGAAAGTTAGTGCTGATTGTTCGGAAGATTCTACAGCAAGTTCGACGGCGTGGACTGCGGAGCGGATGAGGGAGTCGGAGTTTTTGCGGAGGGAGAAGGAGCGTTGGAGGCTGTGGGCGATGGAGGTTTGTGTGTCGGAGTCGAGGATGGGAATCGGAATGCTGGCAATGTCTTTGTCGTAGATATTGATGATTCCGGTGCTGCCGACAACGTAACGATAAATCATCTCTTGGCCAATCTCTGACTGCAAAAACAAGCACAATACTTCCGGCAGAACTTTTGTGCCGTTTTTAGCGCGATATATCCGTAAAGTAGAGTCCGTTACGAATTTTTGAGAGCCTTCGTAAGTGAACATGCTGACTTTTCCGAGAGAGCCTACACCCATTGACGCAAATACGACATCTCCGGTCTGCAAAAACGTGCTGGCTGTGCAGGTGTCAATGTCAACCCAGCTTTCTACACCGTCAGTGTTGATACCTCTGTTAGTGAGCTGCTTAGTCTTGATGACTCCGACATCGTGAGATTTTTCGGAGTAGTTAGTGCCGGAGTTTTTGAAGACGTTGTACTCTGCTGGAATTGATGTAGTGTCAAAGCTGTTGAGTAGTTGAAGGTAGCCGTCGTATTTGGGCATGAAGTATTCAGCATCGAGTCTTCCTGCGCTGAAGGCCTCAGACAGTGAGCGTACTGCGGTGCTGCGGGAGTCTCGTGGGACTTGGCCGAGCCGGGACGTGAGGAGGGACTGTGCGGCGGCGTAGAGGGCTGTGGCTTCACTCATAATCAGCCGATACCTTTTCACCATATCGCTAATAGCCTTCTGGAATCCTTCTGACGGTATGAACACATCAACATCTTTCACTCTCGGCAGCGTCAACTGATACTGTATCGTCTGCTCTCTGTGCCTGAACAACTGCCCGAAACCATAACTGCACCGCAAAAACGCTAATAGATAATGCGGGTCAATATCATGAATATCTTTCAGCCCCAGCACCGTCCGCGACAAAGCAACTTCATCATAATCATCAACTATACTTGCGTAACAAGGAGTTCCGACCTTCGTGATGACTATCTCGTTTTTCTTCAGTATCGAAATACCTTTACTCTCTACTGCAAATGAGCGTGGTATCTTCTCAAAAGCTG
>JAFTBT010000093.1 GCA_017455085.1 Synergistaceae bacterium | reverse complement strand
TCCAAAAACGGAAGGCTCTACCTGTCCGCACCGCCTGAACACGTCAAGGCCGCAGATGTCCCCAGACCGGAAGACTTCCCTGACGCAGAAATGCCGGATGAACACCACTTCAGTCCGCGGCTATATGGTATGCCGAATTTTGCAGACCTCTTCACGAACAGGCAGCTAACCATGCTGACGGCGTTCAGCGATCTTTTGCCGGAAGTGCAGGAGGAAGTTCGGCGTGATGCTCTGCGTGCTGGATGGCCTGAGCCCGAAGCGGAGGAGTATGCGGGAGCGGTGAGTATATATCTTGCGTTTGCGGTGGACAAGCTGACGCAGTATCACTCTAGTTTTTGCTTGTGGGATTCTACGCGAGACAGTGTAGCGCAGATTTTCGGGAGGCAGGCGATTCCTATGGTGTGGAACTTTGCGGAGGCTAACCCCTTCTCTCACTCTACAGGGTGCTTTACGAATGCGTTGAACTGGATTCTTTGGGTGCTGGAGAAATTGCCTGCATGTGCTTACGGTTCGGCAAAGCAGCATGATGCGCAAGTGCTGGACTCTTCCGTTCGCAGCATGATCGTATCGACGGACCCGCCCTATTACGACAACATAGGCTATGCGGATCTCTCGGACTACTTCTACATATGGATGAGGCGGAATCTGCGTGATGTGTATCCTGAACTTTTCAGGAGGGTGCTTGTTCCGAAGAGTGAGGAGCTTATTGCGACACCGTACAGGCACGAGGGCAGCCCCAAGAAGGCCAGAGAGTTCTTCGAGGGCGGAATGCAGAGGGCGTTGCAGAATGTGTATCAGTATGCGTGCGAGGAGTACCCTGTAACGATCTACTATGCGTACAAGCAGAAGGAGAGTGACTCAGACGGTGAGAGTTCTGCGGGATGGGAGACGATGTTGAAGGCGGTGATTAGTGCGGGGTTTCAGGTGACGGCTACTTGGCCTATGCATACGGAGCTGACTACGGCACTGAAAGCTAATGTGAATGCGCTTGCCTCATCGGTGGTGCTGGTGTGTCGGAAGAGGCCAAAGGATGCGAAGGGGAATACTCGTGTGAAGTTTGAGCGTGAACTGAGGGAGAAGCTGACTCCTGCGCTGGAGACTCTGAAGCGTGAGAAGATGAGTCCTGTGGATATACCGCAGTCGGCGATAGGTTTCGGAATGGCGGTGTACACGCAGTATTCTCGGATAGTGGACACGGACGGCGAGGAGATGAACATTCGGCAGGCACTAGCGGAGATCAACAGGGCAGTAGATGAGATTCTCGGAGGGCTGGACATGGACGCGGAGAGCAAATTTTGTGTGGATTTGTATCGTCTGAGCGGGTTTGACCTTGCGGATTTCGACGATGCCAACAAGATAGCAGTAGCGCGTAATGTAGTGATAGAGGACATGAAGAAGCGGGGGCTGGTGTACGCGGAGGGAGGCAGTGTGTATTTGACGGACAGGGAGGAGCTCGGCGCGGGTGAAGGAGTTTGCGTGTGGGTGTTGGCGCAGAAATTGGCGTATGCTCTGGAGACTGGAGGAGTGCAGGAGTGTGCGAGGATAGCTGCGAGAGTGGGGACGGGATTTGCGGAGCGGGCGAGGGAGCTGGCGTATTACCTGTACACTGTTGCGGAGAGCCGGAACAGGGCGAAGGATGCGCTTGCGTACAATAATCTTGTGGGTGAATGGGACAACATCATAGCAGAGGCGGGAAAACCACTTAATCAGCAGGGAGAATTTACGAAGGAATTGGAGGACTCTATGCATGAATAACAGGCTGAGCAGTTGGAGGGAAGTAATCACCCCTCATCAGGACATAAGGGACGGGAATTACAGGAACGCTGATTTTATGGCGGACTTAGGGAACGCGGTAAACGGCACTGCTGGTAGTGAGTACACTGATGCGGTGAATTTTTTCCGGCGTACGTATTTGACGGACGGGTTGAAGAATCTGCTGGTGAAGACTCTGAAGAGGTTATGCGGTGGAAACGGAGAGCCAGTGATTCAGATCAAGACAGCATTCGGCGGAGGGAAGACTCACAGTATGCTGGCACTGTATCACCTGCTGCGTGGAGACTCTGCGGTGTGGAGAATGCCTGAGCTTAGGCCTGTGCTTGAGGAATCCGGAGTGTATATGCGGCCAAGTGTGAGGGTAGCGGTGCTTGCGTGTACGGGGCTGACGGTGAGCGATCCTGTGGACGTTTGCGGGCTGAAGGTGAATACACTTTGGGGGAACATGGCAGCACAGCTCGGAGGGTATGAGTATGTTCGCAGCGCGGACGTGTCGAGTGTAGCACCGGGCAATAGTGCGTTGGTGAGGATGTTTGACGAATGCGGGCCGTGTTTGGTGCTGATAGATGAGCTTGTGGCGTATGGTCGTAAGCTGCTGAAAGAGTCGGAAGCAAAAGCCAGCGGAATACGTTTGCCTGCTGGGACGTTTGGGAATCTGCTGACGTTCATACAGGAGTTGACGGAGGCGGCCAAGTTCAGCAAAAACGCTCTAGTAGCGGCGACGTTGCCGGAATCTGAGGACGAGGGCGGAAGTGAGCAGGGTATGGAGATTCTGCACAGGATGGGGCATATATTCGGGAGGATAGATTCGGTGTGGAAGCCTATCACTGCGAGCGAGGGGTTCGAGATTGTGAGGAAGAGGCTATTTCTGGAATGCAGCAACTCTTCAGAGCGTGAGAGGACAGCGGACGAATTTATGCGTATGTACGAGAGCAACAGGGGGGATTTCCCATCGGAGGTAGACGGGAGCAAATACAGGGAGAGGATCATTGCGTGCTACCCGTTTCATCCGGAGCTGTTTGACCGTCTGTATGAGGACTGGGCGACTCTGGAGAAGTTCCAGCGTACGCGTGGAGTGTTGAGGCTGCTGGCGGGTGTAGTGTGTCGTTTGTGGCGCAATGGTGATGTGAACGCGCTGATTATGCCGGGAAGTTTGCCGCTGTGGGATTTTGAGGTGCGTGAAGGGCTGACACGTGCTTTACCTGACCATGACGCATGGAATCCGATAGTTGAGAAGGATATAGACGGTGATGAATCGAAAGCGTGCATGATTGACGGCAAAGAGAGGTTTGCGAATCTTTCTGCTGCTCGGCGTGCGGCGAGGACGATTCTGTTGGGGAGTGCGCCTGCTGGACGGACACAGGCATTGCGAGGGATAGACGGTGCGCATATTCGGCTTGGGAGTGTTCAGCCCGGAGAGAACATAGCTGTGTACAACGATGCAGTGAACGAGCTGAAGAAGGAATTGACGTATTTGTATGCGGATGATTCTCGGCTGTGGTTTGACACGCGTCCGACGCTGAAGAAGATTGCGCAGGAGCTTGCGGACGAAGTGAAGGCCTATGATGTGAGGGAGGAGGTTACGCGGCGGCTGAAGAAGCTGATGAAGAAGCAAGGGGCTTTTGTGGGAGTGCATGTGCATGATAAGGAAATTGAAGTGCCTGATAAGCAGGAGGTGAGGCTGGTGGTGCTTGGGCTTGATGATTCTCGGAGTACTGCGCTTGAGGTTCTGAGGAGTAAGTACGGCGGGCAGCCCAGAGAGTACATGAACATGCTTGTGTTTCTTGAGGCGGATGGTGTGCAGCTTGAGGGAGTGAGGAGGAATGCGAGGAGCTATCTTGCGTGGAAGAAGCTGGAGTCTGAACGTGAGTCTAGGAATCTTGATGCGAGGCAGCAGCGTGAAGTGCAGAGGAGTGTAGCGGATTTTGACGGTGAGCTTAACGGGGCGATAGTGAGGGCGTGGAACTGTGTATTGTCTCCGCATTCGGAGAAGGGGAAGAAGGTAGATGATATTGCGCTGGAGGGTCTGAAGCTGAGTGATTCGGGAGGAGATGCAGTAGCTGAGGCGTTGAGGACACTTAGGAGTTCGGACAGGCTGAGCGATAAGTGGGGAGCTGTGCATATGAGTACAGAGCTGGAAAATCTTGTGTGGGGTGAGCGTGAGGATATACCAGTAAAAACACTGTGGGAATATGTGTGCAGGTATTGCTACATGCCGAGAATTGAGAGAATAGAGGGAGTGTATGCGGGAATTAGCGAGGGAGTTGCGAAGGGGTATTTTGCTCTTGCGGACGGGAAGGACGGCGGGAAGTATACGCATTTGCGGATGGGGGAGTCAGTATTGGTGAATGACTCTGATTTTGTGGTGAAGAAGGACATTGCGGAGGAGCAGATAGCCGCAGAAAAACGCAACACCCAAGAGACGAAAACCCCTGCGAACGATAACGTAACACCAGCCCGAAAACCTGACGACATAACCCAAACCGAAACGCCTAAGCTCAACCGTAAGTGTCATATATCCGTGAAAGTTGACGCAGGTAAATTCCAGCGCGACACCAGACAAATACACGATAACATAATTTTATGCCTTCAGGAATCGCCCAGAGCAAAATTCAGCATACGTGTTGATATCTATATGGAGACACCGGAGAGTATATCTGCGGCAGTAGAGAGTGCCATTCGCGACAACATCAAGAGTATGGATATAGATTACTGTGATTTCTAAGAGTGAGGAATATTGCCCGCATACCCCACACTTCACGTAGCAGCGGGCTTGTGTTTGTTTGCTAGATGCCCTTCACGGCGTTTTCACCGGCAACTTTTCCGTAATACAGTGCCATTGCGTGGCTGACTCCCTTCAGGCCTATAGGGTACTGGAGTCCGAATCTTCCTCCCTGCATATTTCCGGCAACGTAGAGACCCTTGATGATGTCCCCGCAAACCTGTCTGCCTTCGTCGTCCGTGATCTCCCTGAACGTGTGGCAGTCCTCATCAGAATCGAGTCCCCCTATGCACGTGAGCATGATAGCTGTGCTGAACTGGTCGGCATAGAACGGCGCAGTATCCACCGGCATGAGTCGCGAGGCTACTTTGTTGAAGTCCTCGTCTACACCTTTTGCGGCTAACTCGTTGTAGCGTTTTATGGAGGCTAACGCAGTTTCTTGGGCTTTCTTGTCGTCAGGGTAGAGCTTGCTGACGAGTTCCTCCAGAGTGTCGGCCTTGATGCATCTTCCGTCCGCTATAGCTGCTTCGAGCTGGTAAGGTGCTTTCCAGTTGCGATATGTGGGGTTATTCTTCGGGGCTTGCTCGATTGATGTGTAGGGTTCGTAGTAACACGCTCCGCCATGAGCTGCGGGCATATGCGTAACCTGTTCGGGCCAATTGGAGTCGAAAATCTGCCACGACTTCATGAGTCTGACTGCCTCGATCTGATTCTCAAGCTGCTGCCCGGGTAAATCCTCGTTCATGAACCTTCTGCCGTCCATGTCGAGATTCAGGAAGCCCGCATTTCCCATCACTCCGATTCCGGAAAGATCCGCTCCGCCTCCCATGTGGTGGATCATCGGTGCGTTGAACCCTGCCACTCTTGCGCCTGCCCATGCACCCATACGCTGGCCGTCCCCCTGATTCGTGCGTACACCGTTCACGTCAACGGAGGTGAATAGCCTGTTGTTCTTGTGTGTCCTCATGATGTCGGGTGCGAAGTGATACATAGCTGCATCGTTCGAGCCGTAATCTCCGGTCGAGAGGATCACACCTTTTGCTGCGTGAATCTTCAGGTACTTGCCTTTAGTGGCAGAGCCGGGCATATCGTCCAGAGCATAGACTCCCACACATGCGCCGTCCTTCATGATGAGTTTTTTCCCGAAGTGTCCGAAGTATGCTTTTACTTTGCCGGTGTCGAGTGCTTTCTGCCAATGTGCACTGAAAGTTTTCTGCTGGCTCGGCAAAAATTCCACTGAGGTCGGGAAACACGGGAAGCGTTCTTCTTTCCAGTTGTAGACGTGTTCGACTCCGTCCTTGTCCTTGTAGGAGGGAAGAGGCCTGTATATCGGCACAAGGAAATCGTCAGCGTACTCGTCCGGAATTTCTTGGCGTGTCTCGTCCGCAATGAACAGGTGTGAATCTGCCTGCATGTACCAGTCGAAAACTTCGCCGATGTTGTCAGCCCATTTTGCTGTGATGGGGCGTTTGACTCGGTAGCCTGACTCGTTGATGTGTGAGTCTACGATCGTTGCGACTTCCTCGCGTGTTAATGCTCTTTCCGGCCAGCGTTTGTTGAGAGTGGGGCTGTTGATGACTGCGAACTCACCGGACCTGCAACATGGTGCGGCTGCTCCGTCAATTCCGATGACTGATGCTCCGAGTTCTGCTGCTGCTCTTGCTGCGGAGACTCCTGCGAGTCCGAGACCTACAACTACAACGTCAGCACTGACTTCTGCGTAAATGTCTGCGTCCGAAATTTGGGGCTCTGGCCCTAACCAGTCATTGCCCGCTGAAGCTGAAGAGGAGTCAGTGTTTTCTGTTGCGAGTCCCATAGCCTGAGCTACACAGTCTGCGGCGGCTTTCTTTGCTGCATTGGTGGTAACTGTTGCTCCTGATATGCCGTCGATTTCTGCGCCTTGAGCGTTCTTGATCTGGGCGGCGAGTTTTTCTCCTGCGGGTTGTCCGATGCCTGGAGTTTCTTTGCTGGTGTCGACGATAACGTTGAGGATGCTGGACTCGTCAAAAGTCATAGTAACTTTTACGGGGCTTTCGAGTCCTTGAGCGGTGGCGGAGTAAGTGCCAGGAGTGTAGAGTTTTTTGGTCTGAGCGTGAGAGGATGAGCCGAGAAGGGCGGTAGTGGCTGCACCTACAGCACCGATTGCAGAAACTTTCAGGAAGTCCCTGCGAGATAGTGATTGATTCATTAAGTGCCGTTACAGAAGACTTATAACATTCCTGTTTGCTTCATTCCTTGTTCAACGCGTCCGCTTTCGCTTGTGATACTTGCTACTCACGTTTGGTGTAGTGTTTACATGTCGCAGACACGCTCCAAAGGCATGGGATTTCAGCCTAGCAGGGGCTGCCCGACTAACGTATCGGTACATAAACTTCTACGCATCGATAAGGTTGGATATTTCACAGGCAGAACCACAGAACAGCTTGATTATCGCTTCTAATTTTCTCTGCCCAACCGCTAAATATTCAGTTCTCAATGAGACACCAATTAGCGGAAATTCTATCACATGTCAGCCAGAAATTTGAGCTGTCTTCTGTAAACGGACACCTCCTTTCTTGATTATAAAAATTTTGATAAATTACAACAGTTTATAAGTTTTTATTAACTGTTAATTAGCCTCCTGATTTTTCGTAAATTTTGGCAGCTATAATTTTTGGTAATGATGAAATTATACTGTATTAATGGGATAAAATTAAAAGCATAATTTAGTAAAGCCATTTTACAAAATTATTTTGGAGGCAGAAAAATTTAGGGATAAGAATAAACTTATTGAGTGCAAAAATTTTACACAAAAACAAAATTATTAGCAATGCAGGAGGCATATTTTCACACACATGGAACGTTACGACACACTCATAATCGGCGGAGGCCCTGCAGGACTCATGGCTGCTATACGGTCTGCGTCATTGGGACAGAAAACCGCTATCCTTGAGAAAAATACTTCTGTCGGGGAAAAACTCTTGCTCTCTGGTCGGGGCAGATGCAACTTCACGAACTCTGAGGACGATATAGACACATTCATCTCACGCTACGGGGACAACGGAAAATTTCTCTACTCAGCCTTCAGCAAGTTCGGCCCACGTGAAACTCTGGTATTCTTCGCGAATATCGGCATCGAGTGCATGGAGGAGAGAGGCAAGCGAATTTTCCCAAAAGACGGCGGCAGTAAAAGGGTGCTGGAGTCATTGCTCATGCAGTGCAAGAAATACCACGTCAGCATCATCCGGAACACTCCAGTAAAAGCATTCAGAGTCAGGAATCACAGAATCGAGTACGTCATCACAGAGTCGGATGAAGTTCACGCCTGCAAGTATATTTTGGCGACAGGAGGCAAGTCCTACCCTCGCACAGGCTCAACCGGAGACGGCTACACTTTTGCTCAACAGGCGGGCCACACCATCACGGAGCTGTACCCTGCACTCGTACCCATCCGGACGCGCGAGACTTGGCCGAAACTTGCGAGCGGCTGCAACCTGAGGAATATTCGGCTTCACGTTATACTTGACGGCAAAGAGATAGATGACAGATTCGGTGAAATGGAGTTCACGAACTTCGGGATAAGCGGCCCGATCGTTATGGAGCTGAGTTCACACGTACCGGACTGGCTCGCAAAAAATGGAGAGTTAGTGTTCTCGTTAGACCTGAAACCGAGTCTGACTCCTGAGATACTCACTCAGAGAATCAAGCGGGACATTGAGAAATTCGCGGGCAAACGGAGATTTTTCGGGCTTATGCGCTCGCTTGTGCCTGCGGAAATGGTGAGGCTGATACTCGAACTTTCGGACATCCCCCACGATAAACCTGTAGAGTATATTTCTGATGAGGAGATTGCGGACTTGGTGACTCTCCTGAAGGATATACGCATGAACATCAACGGACTATGGAGCTTCAACAATGCAGTAGTGACTCGCGGAGGAGTGAGCCTGAAGGAAATAGACCCCGCAACGATGAAGTCAAAGCTGTGTGATAATCTATACTTTGCCGGAGAAATTCTAGACCTCAATGGCCCATCCGGAGGGTTTAACCTACAAATATGCTGGTCTACAGGATACGTAGCAGGGAGCGTGAATGAATAATGTTACTCGTGATTGATATGGGAAATACTACAACCGTAACAGGAATTTATGACGGTGAGGAGCTTATTGCTCACTGGCGGCTGTCGTCGATTCTGCACACGTCAGACGAACTCGGAATATACCTGCTGAATCTTCTCAGCACTAAGGGCATCAGGCCTTCTGACATTCACGGGGCAGCGTTTGCGAGCGTTGTGCCGTCTCTTGATTTCTACATGAAGGCAGCTATACGGGAATACTTCAGTGTTGAGCCGTTGCAGGTGAATGGTCTCACGGACACGGGCATGGAGATTCTCACGAAGAACCCCCGCGAGGTCGGAGCAGACAGAATCGTGAATGCAGTCATAGGCCGCGAAAAGTACGGCAGTCCGTTAATCGTGGCAGACTACGGGACAGCGATAACGTTCGATGTAGTGTCCCCAGAAGGCGCGTATTTGGGCGGAGTCATTGCTCCGGGACTGAACTCCGGAATCTCCGCACTGTTCTCGAAAGCCGCAAAGCTCCCTCAAGTTGCGCTGAACGTCCCCGAAAACGTCATAGGCCGCTCCACAGAGGAAGCCATACAGTCAGGGATACTCTTCGGAAATGCAGGGTTGACCGACAGAATCACCGACATGATCCGTGAACAGCCCGGTATGCACTCCGCAAAGGTAATCGCTACCGGAGGACATGCGGGACTCATGGCTAAAGTTGCACGGAACATTGACGTAGCGGATAAGTGGCTGACGCTTGAGGGGCTGAAGATGATTCACGAACGGATAAACGGCAAATGATTCACGCGGGAGGTCTTGAGCTGAATAATGCTCTGTGTCTTGCGCCTATGGCAGGAGTAACTACGCTGGCTATGCGGGAATTTTTCGCCCTTCACGGAGCAGGCCTCACCCACACCGAAATGATAAGCTGTGCGGGACTCGTCAGGAACAACACGAAGACTTTCGACATGCTGGAGATTTCGGAGCATGAGGCCAGAGTCATAGTGCAGCTATTCGGGAACGATGACGCTCTTGTGCGTGATGGCGGTGAAGTTGTCATGAACAGGGGCGTGAAGTTTTCTGCGTTTGGTGTGAATATGGCGTGTCCTATGCCGAAGATTACCCGCAACGGTTCTGGGTCTGCCCTGATGAAGAGACCGGACATAGCCGCAAAAATGGTGAAGGGGCTTAAGAGTCTTGGCCTGCCTGTGTGGGTGAAGATGAGGAAATTCGAGAGTGATGCGGAGACTTTGGGATTTGTTGATGTGCTTGCGGAAGCTGGAGCGGATAACGTGTGTATTCATGGGCGGACACCTGCGCAACGGTACGAGGGAGTCACGGACAGGAGGATAGTTGCTGAAGCGGCGGAGAGATTTCCGGGTCTGATAGCAGCGAGCGGGGACGTGAGGACTCTTGCGGACATTGAGGAGTATTTGGCGTATGGGTGTGTAGTTGTGATGCTGGCGCGTGGAGCGTTGGGGAATCCGTTCATGTTTGAGGAGTATGGAGGGAGATTCAGGACACAGGCAGAGAGGATCGAGGAGCTGGTGGAGTTTGGGTACAGGGCGCGGGAGATTTCGGGTGAGCATCGTGCGGTGGTGTTGATGAAGAGATTTGCGGGGAGTGTGTTGAGATTTGGGCATGGTTCTGCGGAGTTGAGGAACTTGGCGATGCAGGCGGATAATCTTTCTGACATATTGGACACCCTAAAACGTGGGGGGTAATCTATGCTCGGAAACGTGGGGTTGGTACATCACAGAAATATTATGCTCGGAAATATGTGGCTGCTACATAACAGAAACATGACGCCCGGAAACGTGGGTCTGGATACGTCACAGAAACATGACGCTCGGAGACGTGGGGCTTATACATAAACGCAAATGGGGGATAAATGAATAATGAGACAACACTACGAGTACTACACTAAAGGAGTCTGCGCGAAGCTGATACAGTTTGACATCGAGGACGGAAAACTCCATGACGTTGCATTTTTGGGAGGGTGTTCCGGGAATCTGCGGGCTATCACGAAACTCATCGAGGGATCTGACGCCGAACACATAGCCAGAATCCTCAAGGGCAACCAGTGCCGCAACAGGGGGACTTCATGCGCGGACCAGCTTGCTCTGGCGATTGAGGCAGCACTCACGAAAACGTCATAGATAGGCTAGGAACTGCTTTATTTTCTCCGAACAGGTGTGTACTAACTTTTTGCGGGTATTCCCATCACAGAGGGCAAACAGCGAATCATTCGGAGTCCAGAAATCAACATTACCGTGAACATTGCAGTATTCCCAGTATAGCCACAAGTTATCACTGAAGCCGTTGAAGCCTTGCTGTGAGCGTCTGGCTTGGACTCTCTCCGCAAAATCTGAGTGGTCAGCTCCGTCCGTATTCAGGTATGACACGTACAGCCCGTCACTGACACCGAACACTACATCAATTCCTTCACGGTAGCTGTAGCTTAATGCTTTGTCGCGCGAATCCGGGACGTTTTTGTAGTCGATAGTGCAGGATTCATTAACTGCAATTCGCACTTCCTCAAAAAATTTTATCCTGAGCTGCTCTATTGCTCCGTCAACAGCATTCTTAACATCAACGGCAGCCCTTAACTTTTCCGGCGAACTCAGAATCTCATCGGCTATTTCTGACATTTTTTCTTCCTCCATGCGATTGGGTATCGTGAAATTATTTACTGCCTCCATAAACTGCACAAGGACTTCACGGACTCTGTTATTGCTGAGAATTTCGGGTTGGCTTATGCAGTCCGATAACCACAGCCGAATATCTTTCTTGAACGACACGCAGATAATCGCTTCAGGATTCATGTCTCCTATGCTTTCCTGTGATGGCATGTCTCCGAATCTGGAGAGATACACTAATTTGGCGTATTTCCGTCTGGATTTAGCTTCTTGGTAGTAGTCCCTGCACTGGTGAGGTGAATCCTTCGCGAAAATTTTGACCTCAACAGGAATGAATCTATCCCTTGTCCTGATGACCAGATCTATTTTTCTGCCGTTGTATGTCTCGTACTCTCTGAAGACCTCCGCGCTGTCAAGTTCGTAATCGTGAATGTCAATACTGCTGAGGACATCCCGGCAAAACAGCTTGAGCATGAGATTACCCATACCGTGAGACCCGGAAGGCAGCAGCAGCTCATACAGCAGGCGGCAGATTCTAACTTCAGCGGCCTCAACACCGAGAACCCTGAACAGGTTTAGGGAGTCTGATTGTTGTGTGGAGTACTTGGCCGAAATTTTTACGATGACTTCCAGCAATCTTCCTTCGTTTGTGGGATAGCAGGAATCTTAGCACGCATATAGAATCTACACAAAGGAGGCTGCACATGAAATGAAGATCGATACTCGTTACGGCAGTATGTGGGACGAATTGCCGCCAAACACTACACGCCGCATCCCACGCACTCAGCAGGAAGCCCAAACTCTCCACCAAGCCGCACAGTCCAGTATGCACAACTCACTCATAACGGCTTGGGACTCACACAACGATATGGTCGCGAAATCTGCGGAACTCAGGAAGCTCCAGCACCGAAAAGATGCCATCGAGCGCATAGAACAGCAACGCCACGAAAAACACACCCAATTTCTGAAGGACACTCAAAGCTGATTACGAATCGGGGCAGAGATTGCCTGACGTATTCTTTGCCCTGATATACCCCACTAGATACAGACTCCCGCACACGATCACTATATCATTCCCGTCATCGCAAGCCCTCTTCACCGCGTCTTCAGGCAGTGCGAAACCTTCAGGGCTGTTCTTCCACCGGAGACCATTTGCAGCAGCCAAAAGCTCATCAGGTTTTGCAGCTCTAGCCATCTCCGGAACAGTAGTAACGTAGAGCTTGGGGCATAGTTCTTCACTTAGCAGGCCTAAACATCCGGAGTAGTCTTTATCCCTCATGGCGGCATACACAACCCCGATTGATTTACCCTTAACGTTCACACCAGCCTCACTTGGCCAAAGTTCACGTATGCTTCTGCACAGGTTAGCAACTCCGTCAAAGTTATGCCCTCCGTCCAGAATCACAACAGGGTTTTTCGCGGCCAATTCGAGCCTTCCCGGCCAAGCTGCACTCAGCAATCCTTGACGCACAGAATCTTCCGTAATTTTGGGTAATACGTTCCTGATGAGTGATATTGCAGACATAGCAAGAACCGCATTCTTCACCTGATACGATCCTATCAATCCCGTGTGTACTCCCTCAAGCGTGAAGCCGTTTGCAACAAAGTCCAGAGTGTTCCCTGTTAGTGAGACATGTGCATTCCGTACAGCAGCCTCTTCACTCACGACAAAGGGCAAGGCTCCGTTTTCACTGCATACTTTCCTGAACATGGGGATCAGAGACTCCGGACTCCCAGAAAAACATGCAGGAGTATTTTTTCTCACAACAGCGAACTTTTCCCCTGCAATGCTCTCAATCGTTGGGCCGAGATATTCCGTGTGGTCAATCGAGATCGAAGCGATTACCGAACATATGACGTTATGCATGGTGTTAGTAGCGTCGAGTTTCCCGCCTAGTCCCGCCTCAACTACACCAACGTCAATATTCTTCTCCCTCATGAGCAAAAACGCCCCAGCAGTGAGCAGCTCAAAGTATGACGGTAATTCTTCGCCTTCATGAATCACGTTAGCGGCTTCTTGCACGGCATGTACCCAGTCTGACGGGCTGAGTGCTTGGCCGTTCACTAAGAGCCTTTCACCGGGACTGACTAGGTGCGGGCTGGAGTAGAAAGCTGTGTTGTAGCCTGAAGCCTTGAGGACTGACGAGATGAATGCGCCTGTGGAGCCTTTGCCGTTGGTGCCGACTATGTGAATGGCCTTGAAGGAGTCCTGCGGGTTTCCGAGACGCTGAAGGAGTCTAGAGATTCTTTCGAGGCCTGGAATGATCTTGTTGGTGGAATGGGAGTGCAATAGATTTTCGAGATTATCAAAACTGTGTGTATGTGTCATAGCAAAATTATGTGTGTGTTATAGCAAAATATAACCGTCAATGTTGTGTGTATGTCATCACAAAACGTGTGCTATCACAAAAATAGCTGTGTGTGTTATGTGTGTCATGGCAAAAAAATAAGGCAGGCAGATTCTTTCACGAACGCCCGCCCGTTATGAGCTATTTCGATGCTGGTGGAAATGCAAAGCTGGTTTTGAAGCCGAGTTTCTTCATCTGGTCAGCTATCCTGTCCGCATAAAACTTAGTAGGACCTGCCTCCTCAACCCAAACTTTCACGTGCTTCGAGTCAGGATTCTTGTACACCACAGCTTTATAGCCTGCTCTGCGGATTTTTTTTGCGGCATCATCAGCAGCAGCTTTCGAGGGATATGCTCCCACCTGAACGCGCCACTGTTTATTTGCCGGAAGCTGTTCGACTTTCGGGGCTGTTTTCGGTTTTTCTGGTTCAGCCTTCGGGGCAGGGTTAGCCTTCGGAGCTGGGGTGCTGTTCTGTGCAACCGCAAGGGTAGTTTTCGCCGGAGCTGTAGCTTGAGTTTTTTGAGCTGTCTGAACTGGTTTCACTGGCGGGATAGTCTCTGCGGCTACTTCGATTCCCTTCGCCGGAGCAGTAATCGGAGGAACATCCTTCACGGCTGGAGCTACAGCATTTTCTTCGGCCTCTTCCTGTTCTCGCTCACGTTCAGCCAAAAGAGCCGGAGAGTCAGCATACGCCCTAGTAGACGTAATCTCTGGTGAAGTCTGAAGCCCGTTGATGAAGAACTGCCTCCCTGCAAGCACAAGCAATCCCACTGCGGCAATGCTCACTATAGGCAGAACTAGATCCCCAAATGATGGAAGTATCCCGCGTTTCTTGAAGCCCCTGCGAAATCTGGAGCGTCTGTCAGTTTCTGGTTGTCTTTCTGAAAAATGCTGGTTGGTCATATGGTCTCCTTATCGTGCCCGGAAGTTCATCGTCTTCTGCGGGCTGCTGCAATCTTGCCTCCTCGAATCCTTCCTGAGCACCTTTTTTCTGCTTGTACACGTCAAAAATTGAGGGGCCTCCTGTTCTTGGCATGGGCTGTACTGGCTGCTGAATCTGCGGTGTTCTCACACGAGGACTCTGCGGCTGAGTCTGGATCGATACACGAGGCTGTGGGGTATGAGGCTGATACATTACTCCGCCGCCTAAACGTACATTTGTGCGCTGACGTTGTGCTGAAGCCTGAGCTGCTCCTTCCGGGAACGTAGCAATCAGTGTAACGTGAACTTTGTCGCCGAGACTCTCATCGAACACATGCCCCCAGATGACCTGCGCGTCAATATCCGCATGTTCCTGTATGATGTCCGCTGCCTGAGTCATTTCCTCAAGCGTAATATCCGGCCCTGTCGTTACGTTCAGGAGCATTCCCTTCGCGTCTGCCAGATCCAGCGTCATGAGCGGTGAATTGATGGCCTCTTCAGCGGCTTTTCTTGCGCGGCCGTCTCCTTCGCCCTCACCCATGCCCATAATCGCAATGGTAGCACTTCCGTTTTCAGGAGCTTTCAGTATGGTTTTTATGTCAGCAAAGTCCAGATTTATGAATCCGTTTTTGGTGATGAGGTCTGTAACTCCCTGCACTGCCTGCCTGAGAACTTCATCGACTTTCTTGTATGCATCGATAATCTTCATTTTGAGGCCGTTATCCAGTTCAAGCAGCTTCTGATTCTCGACGATAAGCAAAGCGTCAACGTTTTTCTTGAGCTGAGCAATGCCTTCTTCGGCGACACTCATTCTTTTGCGCATCTCGAACCCGAACGGTTTCGTGACCACACCGACCACAAGAACGCCGAGCTTTTTCGCGGCCTCTGCGATGATGGGAGCTGCACCTGTGCCTGTGCCTCCGCCCATTCCTGCGGTTACGAACAGCATATCAGCTCCGTTGATGTATTCGCGGATTTTGTCGATGCTTTCTTCTGCTGCATTAGCTCCCATTGCGGGATTTGCGCCTGCTCCGAGTCCGCGTGTGAGGTTTTCGCCGAGAAGTATTCTGTTGGGTGCTTTGTTAGCTTCGAGAGCTTTTCTGTCGGTATTTGCTGCCACAAAGTCAACGCCTTGAACGTTAGACTCTATTATGTGATTGAGGGCATTTCCTCCGCCTCCGCCTACTCCGAATACGACTATCTGTTCAGCTTGCTGTGCGTCATTATTATTCGTTAGGCTGAATAATTCGTCCTGATTCATGCCATAAATTTACCTCCTCCTGTGTGTGAAAAAATATTGTATTGTATTTTTTCGGGCATTACAAGTTTATGCGTAACACACTGCCTGTCATGCAAACTGTCTCCGTACCTGTCCGGCTAAAACATCTTGCCGACTTGACGCATGAAGTTCTTGAACTTATCGGCTAGATTCTCGTGCGGCTCGTCATCTTCGTCATTGCCGTCATCCCCGTCTTCAGAGTCCTCGCTGTCTTCAGGCTCATTCTGCGGTTCTTCGGTCTCGTCCTGCTCCTCGTCCTCTCCGTCGTCAAAAATAGAGCGTCTCTTTCTTGGTTTCTTAGCCTGTTCGTCATCCATGCCTGACTGCACAGCAAGACCCGGAAGCGGCTGGTTGGACTTGATGAACATATACGGGTCGCTCTCAGTTACGGCAAAGTACTTCAGAATCCCAGCTGAACTCACATACGCGGCATTGTCCAGTCCTGGAGGCATTGTGTATATCGGCTCTATGACTCTTCGCACAGGCATTTGCAGAATATCAGCCAGCATAGCATCTATTCCGGGAGTCTCTGACACTCCGCCAGACAAAATTATTCCGCCAGGGTAATTCTGCGGTGTGCATTCAGCCAGAGCATTGCGGACGTACTCGTCAAAAAGTTCCTCCAGCCTCGCAAAAACTACCTGATAGGCTGTTTCTACGTCTATACCCTGCCTGCGGAGTTCTTCCTCGCTGTCGATGAACATTCTGCGCTTGAGGAGTTCTGCTTCTCGCAGAGTCAAATGCAGCACCATAGCCAGATCTCTGCTGACGTGTTCGCCGCCGATGGGAATGCTCATGATTCGGAAAGCCCTCCCGCCCTGATACAGCACTATGCCTGTAGTTCCTCCGCCGATGCATATCGAGATACACCCTGCCCGCATTTCTTCCTCGTAGACTGCTCCGAGCGAGGCCGCCAACGGTTTCAGCACGAGCCCCTTCACCTCAAGCCCTGCACCGCGTACGCAGCTCACTACATTCTGCACGTAAGTCATCGGGAATGCTACGGTCTGCAGCCACACGTCGAGCTGTGAGCCGTTCATGTCGAGCGGTTCGTCAACGTTCTGGCCGTCTAGCTGGTATCTGGTGGGTATCATGTGCAGAGAGTACATGTTGCTCCTCATGGGTACGAAGTCCCTTGCGCGGGTGATGACGTTCCGTAAAGCCTCCTCATCGACAGCTCTGGAGTCCCTGCCTCCGAGTGTGATCATGCCGTGTGTCGACTCGCTCTGAACATCCAGCGCGTTGAAGGCTACGATTACGTTCTTGAGTCTCTTGGCCGAAATGCCTGTTATGCTCTGGGCTTCCTGATATGCTCTCAACACGGACTGCCGGGCGTCCGGAAGACTCACTATTATGCCCTTAGCAATTCCCTTCGAGGGAGCAGGCCC
>JAFTBT010000092.1 GCA_017455085.1 Synergistaceae bacterium | reverse complement strand
TCTCCGGAATAGTACCCGTAAGCCATCAAGCCGCCGCAGTCAGCATCGCCGGTCATCGAGTGAGTGTAGAGCTTCCCGAAAAGTTCGCCCATATCCGCCTTAACGCCCATCAATTCGCAGAACTCCCCGAACATCGAAACCCAAGCATTCAAATCGCTCGTGCCGTTGTTAGCGTGAGACATTGCGCACGGGAATCCTGAAGGAGTCGTAACCATATCGATCTCCCTGTGCAGTTTTGCGAGCTTATGCTCAAGAACTATCATTGCGAACGTTGATGTGCCTGCTGACAAGTTGCCTGTACGAGGAGCTACGGAGTTTGTCGCTGTCATTCCTGTGCCTGCGTCGCCTTCCGGAGGACACACCGGGACTCCTGCCTCAAGTGTGCCGGTCTCGTCAAGCAACGCAGCTCCTTCCGGAGTCAGACTGCCTGCATTTTCGCCGGCAACTAACACTTTCGGGAACACCTCACGCAATCCATAGGAGAGTCCTTTTTCCTTGAGCAGTGCGTCAAACTTCTGCACCATCTCTTCGTCGTAATCGAGCTTCTCGGAATCTATCGGGAACATTCCCGCAGCGTCGCCGATCCCGATAACTTTCTGGCCTGTCAGCTTGTAGTGCATATACGCCGCCAATGTGAACACTGACGCTACATTTTTCACATGCTCTTCGCCGTCAAGTATTCTCTGGTACAAATGCGCACAGCTCCACCGCAAAGGTATGTTGAAGTCGAAAAGCTCAGTTAGTGCGTCTGCTGCCTGAGTGGTGTTAGTGTTGCGCCACGTCTGGAAGGGTGCAAGCTGTTTATCGTCCTTGTCGAGGGCAATATATCCGTGCATCATCGCGGAAATTCCCAAAGCCCCGAACGTTTTCGGAGTTACACCGAATTTTGCTTCTACGTCCTTGCGCAGTGATGAGTAGCACGAACGCAAACCAGCGTCTACATCTGCAAGGTCATACGTCCACACGCCATTGACGAGCTTATTCTCCCATTCGTGAGAGCCGGACGCTAAAACATGCCCGTCAAAATCCACTAATACAGCCTTGATTCTGGTTGAGCCGAACTCTATTCCCAGAGCTGTTTTTCCCTGAATAATCAAATCTTTCATGCGATTACCTCTTCAAAAATTCCTGAATAATTCAAGATTAACAAACCTCTGTGCTACTTTATGAGCTTCAAAAATTCCTGCGCTATGTTGTCAGGAGATAATCCCATCTCTTCACGCACTGCGTCATATGTTCCGGACGCTCCATAGTGGTCAACTCCGAGTGTCTTCACCTTCGGCAGTGCTATTCCCTGACGCGCTGCCTCAACCAGCATTATTGCTCCCATTCCTGTATTGACGTTGTGATCCTCAACGGTCATTATCGAGCCTAATGCTGCTGCCTCTTTGAGTGCGTTCATGTCCGGTGCTAACGGTGAAGAGACAGCGTAAATGTTCACATCGAGATTGTGAGCTTCAGCTGCCTTCATAGCTATCTGCACCATGTACCCAAGCGCAAAGATACTTCCGGATTTTCCTTCACGCACTTTCACGGCTTCTCCGTACTTGAACTCGTAATCTCCAGCAAATTCCTTCAGGCCGTCAATTTTGCTGCGTCCTACTGCAAGGCAAATATCGCCCGGAGTTTTCAGCATCCAGCGTGTAGCTCTGTCTGTCTGGTTTGGGTCAACAGGCACAATAATTTTCCAGCCGAACATGTTCCGCATTAAGCCTACATAGTCAATGCACTGGTGAGTCTTGCCGTCCTCGCCAACGTCTAAGCCTACGTGAGTAAGCACTGTTTTGTTGCCTGCTAGATTAATATCGTTGAGCCTCTGCTGATTGTAGACCTCATCGATTCCGAAAACGCCGAACTCCGCCCACAGGCTGACCACTCCCGCAATGCTGGCAGTTCCCGACAT
>JAFTBT010000091.1 GCA_017455085.1 Synergistaceae bacterium | reverse complement strand
GATAATTTCGCATTAGCGGCCTAGTTGCCAGCTACGCCGACGGACGGACAATGCTGAAGGTTCGCCGAAGGTGTCATGAAATTCAGCTCCCCACCATATAGAGAGTCCGGTATGGTGATAGACCCGTAAGACTCTAGGAACACTGATAGGGTGTCTCTGCCCAGCAGTGAACGACAACAACCAGAGAATAAGCCTGTAGTGCCGTCACGATTGGCCCGCGTCGGACGGGAGTTCAAATCTCCCCGCCTCCACCAGATATTTACACGGTACAGACCAACAAATACATATACTGTTATGGAGCGAGTGCATGATGAAACAAGCATGTCGGCCGTTGCTATGTGGAGCTGCTGCTAAAAATATAGTGTGTCAGATGCATGTCCGGTAAAATTTGCGGTAGTTATAGTGATGACTGAGGTATCTATTTCTTTCACGGGAGGCATGAAGATTAGTGGTATCAGCTCCGGAAAAGCTCCAGATGATGAGTTTGAGATTACCGGAGAGCTTAACATTCACTGATGGCTGGTCAAAAGCAGCGGGCAAAGCAGCAATATATCCCCTAAATTCGTGAGACTGGAGAAGTCTAACATCTCATTCATCTGTGGTGTGATATGATTCTGACATCCTGTAATTTCACAGTGAAGAAAGCTGTTTTACAACTACATTTACAACTACAAAAACACGTTATGAATCGTGATGCTGTCTATGTTATGAGGCTGTGAGTTTTCGCATACATGACGCAAAAAATATCATACATTGATGGAGAATAATACATGAACCCTGACGTGATTAGCTGCATTCCGTCAAAATCTCTCAGAGAATACCTGAAGAGTCATCCTCACACGCTCTCAATACTTCAGCAGGCCACAATCATATCCGCTTACGCTGACGATACGGTCAAACACGAAATGTTCCGGAGACTCATAGAGGAGTCTGACTCCGGCAGCGAAAAGCTATTGCTGACTACAGAGCTTGCTGATCCTGAAGCTGCATGTGAAGTTTACCGGCAGCACTTCCCACACAAAGGCTTTCCCCTGTATCCGTTCCTTGAGGTCTGCAATCTTCCGGTGCTGTTCCGTCCCGCAGACATCATCAGGCGCCAGAATACGTTCTACTACGTCGGGAGTGTCCCGTATCTCCACGAAGGACGCTGCGACTTCTCGGATGAATGCTACATGTGCTACTCACTCCCTGAGACTCTGAGCTGGGATTGCACACACTATAGTGACCTCGTTCACGTACACTATCACATAGGCGTATGCGAAGCCGACAGAGCAGACTACAACCGCCTGAACTCCGCACACAAAAAAGCCGCTAACATCATCAGAAAGATACTCGCCCACAAAAAAACAGGCCGCCACTTTCGACAGCCTGCCCAAAATCTCACTCTCTACCTTGAGCCGAGATACTTCCTGAAAAATTCCTCCAGCGTCCGGTAAAAGTCAAACCTGTTCTCCTCGTTGTGGAAGCCATGCCCTTCGTTGTCCTTCACCATGTACACAACTTCCTTCCCTGCCTTCCTGACTGCCTCGACTATCTGGTCGGACTCTGCTTTGTTGACTCTGGGGTCATTCGCTCCCTGCGCCACAAACAGCGGTATACGTATCTTGTCCGCATGAAACACCGGAGAAACTGCCTCTAACAGCTCCTTATCCTTCGAGGGGTCTCCGATCTCTTCGTACTCCATCTCAATGAACGGCTTCCAGTACGGCGGAATACTCTCAAGCAGCGTGAAAATATTCGACGGCCCCACATAGCTCACCGCACACGCATACAGTTCCGGCGTGAACGTCGCTCCAGCCAGTGCCGCATACCCTCCATAGCTCCCGCCATAAATCGCCAGCTTGTTCTTGTCCGCAAGCCCATGCTCCACTGCCCACATCACTCCGTCAGTCACGTCATCCTGCATTTTCCTGCCCCACTGCTTGAAGCCGGCCTGCCAAAACGCTTTGCCATACCCTACAGATCCGCGATAGTTCACCTGCAGCACAGCTATTCCCCTGTTCGCCAAAAATTGCGCCTCAGAGTCAAAACCCCATGAGTCACGCGCACTTGGCCCACCGTGTGGAATCACCACAAGCGGCAAATTCTCCTCGTTCACTCCCACAGGAAGAGTGATATACCCGTGAATTGTCAGCCCGTCACGCGCAGTGTAGGTTATCGGCTTCATGGGTGCCATATTCTCCTCCTTGAGCCACGTCGACAGGTCAGCAAGTTTCGACATGGAATTATCCTGCCGGTCATAAAGATAGTACGTGCCTCGTGTTCTGTCGCTGTATGTCCGCACTATCACTCTGCGTTCGTCATCGTCTATGTCCGCAACACTGACTTCATAGTTCGGGAAAAATGCCTCCAGAGACTTTTGCAGCTCCTCACGGTCAGCGTCCACGAATTTGTAGTGCCTTCTGTCCGTCAGGTACACAAACCCAGTAATCACCTTGCGCTTCTTTGAGTGAAGTATTCCCCCAACGTCAACTTCAGGATGCTCAAATATCAGGTCAAGCGTCTCGTTCTTCTCAGGGTCAAAAGTGTAAATAGCTGTCTTGTCGCGGCTGAGATTGCTCTCTACGTACATCAGCTTGTTGTCGTATGCGAACATCACAGGCGTAAAAGTCTCCTTGAAGTTCGTGGTGATGAGTACCCTGAACTCTTCAGCCTCCGTCGTCCTGTAGAGTATGCTGGTGTTCACTCCGTCAGTCAGTGCAGCAGCGCGGAGTTTTCCGTCGTGGTCGGTCATCCAGCCCGTGATATTTCCGGGATTTTCGGCCAAGAGCTCAAGTTCTCCGGTGTCTATGTCGCACCTGTACACGTCAAAAATTTCTGGGTTCCTGTTGTTCATCTCCAGCAGCATATGCTTCGGGTCGTCCTCCAAGTCGTCAAGGATCCCTGCCTTCACCTTCTCGAAGGGAGTCAAGTCCCTAGCTTCACCGCCCTTGATGTCAGTGATATACACGTGAAAATTCTCATCCCCTCCAGAATCTTGAGCGTAGACTATTCTGTCGTTGCCCTTCCAGAAAAATCCGGCTATGTCTCTTTCTGTGGCTGAGGTTATGCGTTTCTCGACACCTGTAGCAATTTCACGAACATATACATTCATTCTATGCTCCCACGGGCGCGCAAAGGCCAAGCGTGTACCATCTGGCGAAATAGAGAACGCAGCAGTGTCTGGGTTACGGAAAAAGTCCTCCATAGGCAGCAGCGGAGGCAAGGCAGCAAAAACAGGACATGCAGGAATTGCCATCAACAGCACCGCAAAAACGAAAAGTATTCTCATAATGTAGGGTCTCCCTTCTGTGGAAAAATGTGAACTGATTTTACCACGCATATATTACAATGAAACTGTGTAAAAATTTTATGGAGGAGTAATCATCATGAACATTTCCCCACTAAACATCACGACACAGGAAAATTTACGCGGTGTGTGTGCAAAAATCGGGGCAGACAATAGGGCTTTGGCATATCTTGCGCCGAAATTCAGAATATTTCACCTTTACGCGGACGATGTGGATTATCGGGCTGCTAGTTTCCTGAAGCAGGAGATGCTTGCACGAGGAGGAGATACCGTAGTTACGAAGCACGTAATCGATGGCAAAACCGACAAGAGCGATATTCTGCTGATGGCTACACCCTCACAGTTGAGGAGCCTTCAGGAAAAACTCAAGGCTATGGACATTTGGGGGCTGAAGGAATTTCGGGAGAAGCTCTCTGACGTTGTGAAAGGCCTGAACGTTCACGAGTGGATTATGCATTCTCCGGCAGGCCACACAATCACGTTGAGCATGGACACGCAGTTTATGGCGATACTGAATCTGACTCCGGACTCGTTTTTCGCTGGGAGCAGGATTGACGAGACGGGCATACTCTCCCGCGCGGAGGAGTGTTTGCGTGATGGGGCGTATATTCTTGACGTGGGAGCAGAGTCTACTCGTCCGGGAGCTGTAGCCGTGAGTGTGAGCGAGGAACTTGGCCGGTTGCTGCCAGCGTTGAGAGTCTTGCGGGGGCATTTTCCGGAGGCAATAATCTCTGTCGACACCTACAAGCCCGAAATTGCGAGGGTAGCTGCAAACGAGGGAGCGGACATCATCAACGACATTAGCGGCTTCACGTTTGGGGGGAACATGCCGGAAGTGATAGCGGGCCTGAAGATTCCGTATGTACTCTCACACATCACTGGGACTCCGGAAAATATGCACTCTTTCGAGAATCATGCGGACATAGTGAGGGAGTTAGCGGAATATTTTTCGGCCAAGATAGCGGCGTTAGAGTCGGCAGGAGTCAGCAGAAACAGCATCATCCTAGATCCTGGTCTGGGCTTCGGGAAAAATTCAGGGGACAATTTCGCGGTGTTGAGGGACATAGAGAGCCTGAGGGTGTGGGGATTGCCTGTGATAGCTGGGCATTCACGGAAGAGGTTCACCGGAGAAGAAAGACTCGCGGGGAGTGTAGCTGTGAGTGCATTGCTGTCTGGGAGGGTGAGCGTTTTGCGGGTGCATGACGTGAAGGAGAATATGCAGGCATTGAGAATCGCAAGGGAGATGATGAACTGATGGAGGAGCTTTTGCAGGAAATAGGCCGGAGAATCTTGCGGAGTGCTGCGGACTACCAGAAGAGCCGGGAACGTTCACGGGAGTATGACGGCATGATGAGGATTGATGACGTTTCGAGCGGAGAGGTGGTGAAGGTGGACAGGGGATTTTACGACCACTACGGAATATTTTTGCGGACACTTGGCCGGTATGGAGGCGAGGAGCTGCATGTGATTCACTACACCGGCAGGAACGGACATAATGACTTCAACGGGATAGTGCGGGAAACTGCGCTAAGCACATTTCTTGACGGAGCGGAGGAGTTTATGGTGTGCAGCTATGTAGATGGAAAGTGCAGGCAGAGATTCGCAGTGAGGGACATCAACAATACGCGCGCATACACTTCGGAGTTTTCGGGGATGAATGAGCTTGCGGATAGTCCGGAGCGTGAGGGAGTGAGGGCAGTGGAGCGGGGGAGGAGCAGGATCGGAGCGGAAGGGTACAGCTTGCCGGTGAACAACTGCGAGCATTTTGCTGTGTGGTGCAGGACTGGAGAGAGTGAGTCGTCGCAGGTGAATGATGTACTTCATGCGCTGATTATGCCGGAAGGGTAACATTTTACTTAACAGGCGGAACGTGCCGGAGGGATAAAGAATCGTACTGAAACATGATAAAATTGTTTGTTCACAAAGCACAATTATATGGAAAGGAGATAACATTTCTCAATTATGCCTGACGAAAAATTAACCCCGACTTCTCAGAATAGCAGCGACATCTTCCCTGATGAGTCCGGAAAAATTATACCCCTCCCATTAGTCGGAGAGATCACCAATAGCTACCTCAACTACGCTATGAGCGTAATAGTCGGCAGAGCTTTACCCGATGCCCGCGACGGCCTAAAACCCGTTCAGCGCAGAGTACTCTATGCCATGTCGGAACTTGGCCTCAAGCACAACACCGCCTACAAAAAATCCGCCCGTATTGTCGGCGAAACTATGGGTAAATACCACCCGCACGGAGACTCCGCAATTTACGACACAATGGTACGTCTCGCACAAAAGTGGAATCTACGTTACGCCCTCGTGGACGGACAAGGCAACTTCGGCTCAGTCGACGGAGACAGCCCCGCAGCCATGCGCTACACTGAGGCACGACTCAGCTGGCTAGGTGAACTCATGCTCTCGAACCTCGAAGAAAACACAGTAGACTGGGGGCAGAACTTCGACGAGTCACTCAAGGAACCCCTCACACTTCCGTCAATACTCCCGAACCTGCTCGTGAACGGCTCAACCGGAATCGCTGTCGGTATGGCTACAAACATGCCCCCTCACAATTTGGGTGAAGTGGTTGATGTTTTGTGCTGGCTCATCGACAACGACATAGAGCCCGAAAATGCGGACTACAGGGATATCCTCCAGCGTATGCCTGGGCCGGACTTCCCTACAGGCGGCGAAATTCTCGGACGTTCCGGAATCTTTGAGGCATATTCCACAGGCAGAGGCAAAATCACCGTTAGGGGCAAAATGCACACCGAAGAGACCTCACGAGGCAGAACCAGAATCGTCATCACGGAGATTCCCTACACCGTCAACAAGACGCTCCTAATGGAAAACATGGTGCAGGCTGTGCAGGACAGACAGATCGAGGGCATCAGCGAAATGCGCGACGAGTCTGACCGTGACGGCCTCAGAATCGTACTCGACTGCTCACGTGACGCGGACGAAAGGCTCATCATGCGGCAGCTCTACAGGCACACGCAGTTACAGACCACGTTCGGAGTGATCAACCTTGCACTCGTCAACAAGCACCCCGAAATCCTGAACATCAAGCAATTGCTCAGCATATACCTGAACTACAGGCGTGAGGTCATCAGGCGCAGGACAGAGCACAGACTCAAACAGGCACAAGCCCGCGAACACATCATCGAGGGACTCAAGAAGGCACTTGCGAACATCGAGCAGGTTATCCGGACTATTCGCGCTACTAATAACGCAGCGGAGGCAAAAGCGAATCTACAGTCAATACTTGAGTTCTCGGAGGCACAGGCGCAGGCGATACTGGATATGCGTTTGCAGCGGCTCACGGGACTCGAACGCTCCAAACTTGACGAGGAACAGGCCAAGATTCTCGGAGACATTGATACGTATCATGGAATACTCGGCGACAGAAAGACCCTCGACAACGTCATACGCACGGAGCTTCAGGATTTGGCGGCACGTTTCGGCGACAAGAGACGCACGGAGATTCTCGATGACGTGGAGGAGACCACAACGGAGGACTTGATTCCTGAGGAGGACATAGTGATTACTCTCTCGAAGGACGGACTGATCAAGCGTCAGCCTGTGGATTTCTACCGTGTGCAGGCTCAGGGCGGCAAGGGCAGAAGAGGCGCGAACATTCAGGAGGACGACAGCGTTGCGATGCTCTGCGTGACGAACACTCACAGGGATCTATACTTCTTCACGAATTTCGGCCGTATCATGTCGCTGAAGGGTCATGAAGTTCCTGAAGCACGCTCCGGACGTGGAAGGCCTGTGTATAAGCTGCTGCCGCTGGACATTCTGCGCGGAGAAAAGATCGTGAATATCGCTGATGGTGGCAATTCTGACTGGAGATATGCATTCTTCATCACGAGGTACGGTATCGCAAAACGCCTCACATTCGAGGATCTCAAGTACACCAACAGAGCAAAACGTGTAATGTCTCTTGATAACGGTGATGAAATTGCGCAGGTATGCCTGACTACCGGCAAGGATGATTTACTTATCGTTACGAGGCACGGCCAAGCTCTGCGAGTGAGTGAGGGCGAATTTAGGGCTATGGGCAGGTCAGCGAGGGGAGTCATCGCGATAGTACTCAAGGACGGAGATAAAGTCCTAAGCTGTGACGTAGTGAATGACAGCAAAAAAATCCTAGTCATCAGCAAATACGGTATAGGCAAGCGTTTGGAGTTCAGCTCGTTCATGCCGCACCACAGATCCACCGGCGGAATCAGAATCATGGAACTCAACGAGAGGACCGGAAGATTATCGGTTAGCCTTGCAGTGAGGGATGCTGACGAAATTATGGTGATCTCTTCGCGCGGGAGAATAATCCGTATGCCCGTGAACAGCATTGTGACCATGAAGCGGCATTCTGTGGGAGCGATAATAGTCCGGCTTGACGAGGGCGACTCTGTAGCTGATTGCAGCATCATCAAGACGAACGAAGACGAATCCCCCGAAGAGTCAGGGACGCTGTCATTTGCTGAGGAGCTGGAGGCGGAATGATGAGGCTTGCGCGTGACGGACTGCCCACGATAATTTTTCTGGTGCTGTGTACTGGAGCGTTTGCATTCATTTCGTGGATACCTGCTGTGATTCTGGGAGTGATTCTGTGTCTGGTGGTGTGGTTTTTCCGCGATCCGGAGAGAACTGCGAGCTACAAGGACGGGGAATTTTTCTCACCAGCAGACGGAAAAGTAGTAGAGATCTCCGAAGCCGAACATGCATTTACCGGAAAGGCCAAGAAAATCGGAATCTTCATGAACATCTTCAGCGTACATGTGAATAGGTCTCCGTGTACCGGCCAAGTGGACTATATCGAGTACGTTCCTGGCAAGAAAGTAGCTGCGTTTGCACCGAAGGCCGCCGAGATCAACGAACGCAATTACGTGGGACTGTCGACTCAATGGGGACGTGTGATGATGGTGCAGATTGCTGGGCTTGTGGCGCGTAGAATCGTGTGCAGGCTTCGGCGCGGTGATGTACTGGAGGCCGGACAGCGTTACGGAATGATCAAGCTCGGCTCACGTGTGGATGTGTATCTTCCTGAAAACGCATCAATTCGTGTGAAGTTAGGGGATAACGTGAAAGCCGGAGAGAGTCTAATAGCAGAGATAGAGGAGTGATTTACGAGTGAGGTTTTTTCTGAGGAGAAGGCGCAAGATAGGCCGTAAACCTCTTGAGTTCAGGCACATACTGCCCAATATGGTAACGAGCGGAAACTTGCTGTGCGGGCTGTTCTCGTTGATGCTGGTGCTGCATGGGAGATACATACCTGCTGCGTGGCTGGTGTTCTTTGCGGTGATATTTGACGGATTTGACGGGAAAGTTGCGCGAATGCTCGGAGGCGGCTCACAGTTCGGGATGGAGTTCGACAGCCTTGCGGACTTGGTGAGTTTCGGGACAGCTCCGGCGATCTTGATGTATCAGGTGAGTGTTAGGGGTCTGCATCTTTGGGGAGCTGCTGCGGCGTGTTTCTTTGCGCTGTGTGTGGCACTGAGGCTTGCGCGCTTCAACGTGGTGCATGTGCCTGGACCGTTTCAGGGTCTGCCGTGTCCTGCGGGAGGGCTGTTTGTGTCGTCGTTCGTGATAGCGGGAGTGAAGCTGCCTGCGTGGGTGATGGCGTGTATTCTTGTGGGAGTGGGGCTGCTGATGATTTCGAGCATACCGTACGCGAACATGAAGAAGCTGACGAAGAAGACTGCGAATCCTGTGAAGTTTTTTGCGATGTTCGGGATGTTTGTGCTGTCGTTTGTGTTCCTGAAGGGGAGTGCGCCGATGTTCCTGTTTGGGCTGTATATCGTGAGCGGACTGATTCGGTTTGACTGGGGAATGTGGCTGTTGAAGCCCGAAGCAAGAGACGACGCTATGAATCACAAGAACTAGCTGCAAGAATCTCTTACGCCGAGAACAGCAGCCTTCAGAACAACAATGCAGACCCGTTGACTGAAACCGGCGGGTCTGTTTTTTGCGTCAAGTGTTGCGAGTAGAGTGCCTGAGGAGCTACTTGTGCGTGAATTTCCTGAAGAGTTTACGTAGAATTTTGCCCGGAATAGTCAGAGCCTTCTTAGTCCCGCCTTGAAGCAGTACATACATAAAGAGCAGTCTGGCAGTGAGCTTGTCGGATGATGAGGCATACCCTGACTCTGCGAACTCTTTGAAGTCGTCAGTGATGGAGCGTTCCTGTGTGGCTTCACTCATGATGACGTGCTTGATGACTTCTGTCGTCGTGATGATGGTGTACATTTTCCCGCGTGGATGATGAACCATCCTCTTGAAGTATATTTCTGCGTAGGCACAAAGTTCTTCGTCAAAGCATGAAGCGAAGAGTTTACGTGTTGCTGGTGAGCTGAATATCTTTGCAACATATTCTGTGAGGGCGTTCATATCCGCGGGGTTGTTGTTGTTCGCAAGCAGTCTCGACACTTCGGGGTCTCTCAGCACAACGGAAAAGTCTCTGTTCTGAGCGGGGGTCTCAGCTCTCGGGAACTGTGCGCTGATTTTCTCTGCGAAAGCCTGTGTTGCCGGATGGATGCTTTTATTCTTAGTGAACGGGAAGTTCAGGAGTTCGGGGCAGTAGCGTTTATACATCACAGCCATCAGTATATCTTGGGTTGGGCAGTCCGGATCGCTTACTTTCAGGCGGCTTAGTTCTGGATCAGAAAGAGGATTCAGCATGTACAGATTTGCGCAGGTATACATAGCTTCTTCAGCTCCGAAATGTGATCTGCCCCACATATCTCTGTATACGTTTGGTGAAAGCTCATCGCTGATCGGAATACCAGCTTTATGTGAGACTTCATCAAGCAAGTGAGTCATTATGCGCGTTGTTGATTCTGTCAGAGGTTTTCTTAAAGGAGCAGAGAATTTATATGCATAACTATCTATGAATGATTTATCTGCTGGATGTAAACGTATACGTAGCGTTTCTCCGCTATGACCAGTTATACGAAAATGCTTCTCCTCAAATTTTTGTGTGAGCCTCAAAAGCTCGGTATGCCCGAACATTCTGATATAGAACGCGATTTTTATTATGTCATCGGTGCTGTGATTCAGTTCCCCTCCGGTGAAGTTCTCGTAGTTGTTCAGGCCGAACCCGAAATGCCTGCCTATATCCGAAGCAATCTCATAATCCTCGTTGAATGTGTAG
>JAFTBT010000090.1 GCA_017455085.1 Synergistaceae bacterium | reverse complement strand
TTGCGCTCTTCCTCGCTCGTGATATAGAGACTCCCTCCGGCAATAAGCGAAGGAATAAGGTCTTGCACAGATACAATGAACGTGAAGCCTGCCATTCCGCAAATAATATCTTTCTCCGTGAAGTGATAGCAGTCTTTGAGAACATCATATCCGCATGAGAAAATTGACTGGCGGTGAATGACTCCTTTAGGCCTTCCCGTTGAGCCTGACGTGTAAATGATCAGTCCCTCTTTTGACGGGTCAGACAGGTTGAGCGTGTATTCTCCCTGCGGAACATCACGCAAAACTTCTTCAACGATAAGCACCGGACAATCTCCGGCCTTCCCTGCAAGCTCCGAAGTCGTTACGCATAATGTACAGCCTGCGTCTTTCAGCACTGAGTGTATGCGCTCGTCTGGATACTCCGCGTCAATCGGAACAACTGCACACCCTGCACGTACTACAGCGATAAGTGCGGACATGTAGTCTTTCGTTCGCGGCAGCAGGAGAGCGATGCGGGAGGGTTGTTGATTGACGGTGCGGAGGATTTCGGATGCTAGGAATCCTGAGCGGCGATTCAGTTCCCTGTAGGTGTAAGACCCTCGAACATCCATAACTGCTGGTTTGTCCGGAAGTCTGTTCACCTGTTCAAGGAAGCTGTCAATAAATGTATTCATCTACTATAACCTTCCTTCATAGTTAGAGTAAGTTTCTGCGCTTGTAGCTCGCAAATAATAGCATTGCAAGTATAACTGTAACCGTTTCCGCTAAGGAAGTTGTGAGCCATATACCCCTAATCCCCAAAAACGGAGGCAGCACGTATAACAGCATAGCGGGAAGGACAAAACTCTTTGAAGCAGCGATCATCAGCGAGTAAGTGCCGTCGTTCATGCCAGTGAAGAACCCTGACGAAAAATTTGTGAGCCCAAGCGGGAAAAATGACACCGATACGAATATCAACGCCTCAACCGCAGCAGCCTTCAGTGCCTCGTCATAGCCCAAGAAGAACCCTGCAACCCAATTCGCAGAAAGAATCCCGAGCGCCGTCATCAAGAGGCCAATCGTCCCCATGAGTGCAGCTCCGGAGTTGCGTATGCGCCGGAGTTCTGGTTTGTTGCTTTCGCCGAGTGCATAGCCGACATGCGGAGTGAGACTCATAGAGATCCCCATGAACACCGCAAGCGGAAGACTGCCCACGTATTCAGTAACAGCGTAACTTGCTACACCGTTTTCGCCTGAATAGCGGAGAAGCTGACTGTTGAACAACATTGCGACTATGGCATACGCTACGGAGTCGATCATCTCAGAAGAGCCGTTGTAGGCCGCCTTGAACATGTTACGGAAATCAAAGCTAATATCTGTGAAGTGCAGAAGGCTTGTCTTCCTGAAGAAGTACATGAACGGAATCACAGCACTGAAGAACCACGCAATCCCCGTAGCAAGTGCAGCACCGAAGAGTCCTCTGCGCAGAACTGCAACCATGAGCCAGTCCAGAAAGATATTCAGTATGGCATTCACGACTGAGACCACAAGTCCGAGTCCGGGTCTATCTGCGGCGATGAGCATAGGCTGAAAGGACATGTTCAGCATCTGGAAGGGCATAAACACCGCTAAGACTTTGCCGTATTCTGCGCATGAACGTATCATGTTTTCGGGAGCACCCAGGTATCTCGCGATTGACGGCACAAAAACGTACAATCCCACCGACAATATCAGCCCCAGCATAAACAGCAGGACAGTCATTGACGTGAAGAGCTGGTTAGCTTTGTGAGGCTCTTTCCTGCCGAGATTGTACGATGCTAGTGCGCTGGTGCCGTTCCCGAACATGAGGCCTGTGCTTGTGAGGATGACTATCGGAGGGAAGATGATGTTTTCTGCGGCGAAGGCTGAAGTGCCTATGTAGTTGGAGATAAAATATCCGTCCGCCATCGGATAAGTGTTGTCGACTAGCTGCATCCCTATGCTTGGAAGTGAGGACAGCAGCAATGACGACCATGTGAAATGTTGCATGATAACCTGTCTTCTTAATGTGTTATGTTTGAACGATGCTATATTATACTTTCTCTGAGAAACGAGCGCCCGTGATTTGATGTGTGATATTTTGTTACTCTTACTGAAATAGTCTAAATCCGCGCATATGCTAAAATTCCGTCAGAGGTGAAAATTTCCCATGAACAAAATCATTACTATAGGCCGCGAATTTGGTTCAGGTGGCCGCGAACTCGGCAGACTCTTATCCGAAACTCTCGGCGTAGCTTACTATGACCGCGAAATCATCTCAGAGATCGCTAAACGTACATCACTCTCCGAAAAATACGTCCAGCACATCACTGAACACAAGCCCATAATCCCGTTTCCCATCCACACCGGCCGAACATTCTGGGCAGCCATCCCAGACTACTCCCATTCCGTCCAGCAGGAACAACACGCCATCATTCAGGAAATGGCCGAAAAATCCTCCTGCGTCATCGTCGGAAGGTGTGCAGACTATATACTGCGTGATTCGAGTCCCTTCAGAGTCTTCGTCTACTCGGACATGCCCGCCAAAATCGCACGCTGCCGCAAAAACGAGAGTGCTGATTACGAGTCCGGCCAAGCCCTCACCGATAAAGATCTTTCACGCCGCATCGAGCAGATCAACAAGGGCCGCGCTGACTACTACGAGTTCTACACCGGCCAGACATGGGGCGACAAAGCAAACTACGATCTGTGCATCAACACCGCAAAAATCACAGACCTCAACGCCACAGCAGAATACATCGCCAAAATCTGTTCATGCTGAAACAATCTGCATACTCTGCGGGAATGTTCGTGTACCGTTCCTGCGTCAACACATTCTTTGCACTCGGAGGCCTCCAGCTCCTCAAGCGCAAGTACCGCGACTCCATCCCAGAACGCACCGGAAAAATCTCCGGCATACCTGAGGGCGCAATCTGGATTCATGCTGTCTCTGTGGGTGAGGTCCAATCCGCAAGCTCACTGATCCGCCGCATAAAGAGCCGAAGTGCATACCCGTGTGTGCTGTCTACGGTGACTCCAACAGGCCGAGACATGGCGCATAAACTTCTGGACGGAGTCGCCGACAGGATGATCTACAGCCCCTTCGACTCGCGCAAGTACGTCCTGCGTACACTGGATGCCGTCAAGCCCAAAGCATACATAGCTATGGAGACGGAGCTGTGGCCTGAGATGCTCTACCAGCTCAAAGCCCGAAACATCCCTGCATTTCTGGCGAACGGGAGAATCTCAGAGAAGAGCTTTATGCGTATGAAGCGGACAAAATATTTCTGGAGCGGAGTATTTTCCTGCATAGACAGGTTTATGGTGAGGTTCAGCAATGACCGCGAAAAGTTTGAGGCACTTGGAGTCCCGGCAGAGAAGATTTCTGTCACTGGGGACTGCAAAGTTGACGCACTGCTTGACCGCCGCAAGAACACCAGCCCCGAAAAATGGCACTGGCTCAAGAACGGAGACGCTCCACTGATCGCCGCCGGAAGCACCCACGAGGGCGAGGACGAGATAGTGATTTCTGCCTTCAGGATTCTCCGCAAGGACTACCCGAACGCAAGACTCGTGATTGTCCCGCGACACCCCGAGCGCGCATTGATGACGATAGCCTCAGTGCTGCCCTTCACGGAACTTCACGCGGAGCTGCTCTCACATTCGGACATGAACACCCTGAACGCGGACATAGTCGTAGTTGACAGGATAGGCGTACTGTTTGACCTGTATGCAGCGAGTGATGCAGTATTTGTTGGCGGGAGTCTTGTGGAGAAGGGAGGACAGAATCCGTTTGAGCCTGCGCTGTTTGGACTGCCTGCGGTGCATGGGCCGAGCATGACGGATTTTCCGGACACGTCCCGAATGGACTCGATGGGAGCTGCTGTGCGTGTGGCCAGTGCGCAAGAGCTTGCGGATGCGTGGCGGAAGCTGCTTGAGCCTTCAGCGAGAAGTGATGCCATGAGGAACTGCGAGGGGTATTTTGCGACATTGGGAGGGGCTGCGGCAAAAACTTGGGCAGAAATTGAGTCGTGTATGCTTGACAGAATCGGAGGCAAAGAGTAAAATTCCCTTCGTTGTTCGCAGGGCGGATAGTTCAGCGGTAGAACACCTGCTTTACACGCAGGGGGTCGTAGGTTCGAACCCTGCTTCGCCCACCAGAGATTTTGACTAAATGCGGGGTCGTAGCTCAGTCGGTTTAGAGTGTCGGCCTGTCACGCCGAAGGTCGCGAGTTCAAGTCTCGTCGGCCCCGCCATTAAAATCTAGGATGATGTGTAGTCTAGAGGTCAAGTCTCAGGGGAAATGTGCAGGGCGGGATAGCTCAGATGGTAGAGCAATGGACTGAAAATCCATGTGTCCCCGGTTCGATTCTGGGTCCCGCCACCAAAAAATTGATGTAGTATATGCATTAGCTGAGGATACATCTAGATGATAGCAGAACAACGTAGTGACTTAGCAATAACATAGCGATAACATGGTGACTGATAATATTGCGGAAGTAGCTCAGGGGTAGAGCACAACCTTGCCAAGGTTGGGGTCGCGGGTTCAAATCCCGTCTTCCGCTCCAAAGATGAGAAGATAACAGCTT
>JAFTBT010000089.1 GCA_017455085.1 Synergistaceae bacterium | reverse complement strand
TCAACGTCAACGCCCTTTGCGCGTAAGCTATCTATCACGTCAAGGCTTTCACCATGAGCGCGTATGAGTACTTTTGCGCCTGCGGGAATGTCTGCGTAAGTGTCAGCAACTCTCAGACCCATAGCCTCAAGCCGAGAAACTTCCTGCGGGTTATGAATGGGAAGGCCGATAGTCCACACTTCAGGATTGCTCTGCAGCGAACGCTCTATAGCGTCAACGGCTCTCTTCACCCCGAAACAGAAACCGGCATGTTCCGCCATGACCGTAATCATTCGTTGCTGTCCTCGTGGCTGTTATGATTGTGTATGTGATTGTTAATGATATCTATGATTTCTTCCTCGTGATTAGATTCTGACATATCAAACCATATTGCCGGCTCGAATTTCTTGAACCACGTTTGCTGCCTCCTGCAAAAAGCCTTAGTGCGTGAGATAGCCTGTTCAAGTGCCTGCTCAAGCGATAACTGCCCTCTGTGATAGTCTATGAGTTCGCGATAGCCTAAGCCCTTGAGTGGATTATGCCGTTCATCGTAGCCGTGGCTGAGGAGATAGCTGACTTCTTCGGGAAACCCTTCGGAAAATTCCTGCTCCAGACGGATCTCTATGCGAGAGAATAATTCTTCACGAGACCTCGCCAGCCCGATATACAGCACATCAAAGCCATAATCACGTTTTGCGCCTTCCTGATAGATTCGTGACGGAGCTTTGCCGGTGATGTCCCAGAGTTCGAGCGCGCGTGTAAGTCTCTGAATGTCATTCTTGTGGAGTTTGTCTGCGGTGTCTGGGTCAACTTCAGCGAGCCTCATGTGCAGGAGTTCAGCCCCCTGTGAGTTTGCGAGAGCTTCGTACTTTTCGCGAATGTCAGCATCCGAAGGCAGATCCTCATTGAGTACCCCGTGAAACAGTGCGTTGTAGTAGAACGGAGTGCCACCCACGAAGAGTGGAATGCGTTTGCGAGCGAGTATTCTGTGAGCGGCTTGGGATGCTTTTTCTGCGAAGTCCGAGACGGTGAATTTTTCGTCCGGGTCTGCGATGTCAATCATGTGGTGAGGAATATCGCGGCGTAGAACAGGAGAAATCTTATCAGTGCCGACGTCCATGTAACGATACACCTGACGCGAATCGACTGAGATGATTTCAGCGTGTAAATTCTCTGCGATGGATAAGCTAAGCGCGGTTTTCCCTACTGCTGTAGCTCCGATAAAAGCAACCACAGGCTGCCGTTTCATGAAAATATTAACGACCTCTTGAGCAAAATGATTTGAATGAAGTGAATTATAGCATAACTTGAAAAATTGCAAGGGGTATAATTATCACAATCCCATAAATCAATGAGAAAGGACATTAACCGATCATGAAGAAAAACCCCCCGTTGGAAGTAGTAGCACCCGTAGTATTTGCGTTTGTGTTCATGATGACGCTGATATATTCGCGATTTGAGCCGCATGTTGAGGACGTGGACAGCGATTACGTGAAGGAGTATGCAGGCAAACCCGGGTATGTGTTAGTGGATGTTCGGCCTGAAGAGTATTTTGATGGGCAGTCTCCTATGGCTGGAGTACCCGGCGGACATATTCCTGGAGCGATAAGTTTTCCGTTGGAGGACCTGAACGTAGCTGCGGCGAGTGCAGCATTGGCGAAGGTGGGAGTGGTGAAGAGCAAGACGATAATCCTGTACTGCAACACAGGGACAGCGGCGGGGAAGTTTGCGGATGCGCTGATACGGAGGTTTCATTTTTCTGCCTCGCAGATCAAGAACTACAGGGGCAGTATAGTGGACTGGTCAAGGTATTCTGCGAACAAATTGCTGCCTGAGGAGCATGAGACGGGATACCCTGAGAGTGATACGGTGTTGAACTTTGGGGGCAAATAGTGATGAAGAAATACGATATAGGTTATACGTGCGGAGTGTTTGACATGTTTAATGTGGGGCATCTGAATCTTCTGGAACGGTGTAAAACTATGTGCCGTTTCCTGATTGTGGAAGTATGCGATGATGAGTACATCAGGAACGTAAAACACACTGAGCCGGTTATTCCTCAGGATGACAGAGTGCGGATACTGAAGGCCTTAAGGTGCGTAGATGATGCTGTATTAGTTGACACGCAGACCACTAACGACAAGATGCTTGCGTTGAAGAAATTCCGCTTTAACGTGTTATTTTCCGGTGATGACTGGAAGGGTACAGAACGTTACAGGAAGACGGAAGAGCAGTTCAGGAAGTACGCAAAAATGCTGACTGGGGGGGGGGGCATTGCAATAGAGTATCTACCTTACACGCATGGTATCAGCACTACAGCTCTCAAGGGAAAACTAAAGGCCTCCCAAAAAATATAAGTTCATGTGTGATAATTTCTTGCAGGAGATGATTTGTAATTGACAGTACCGATTTTAGACCTTAAGCGTTCATTCAGCGAGATAAAGCCCGAAGTGTTCACCGCCCTAGAGCGAGTATTCAGCACCCAGAGCTTCATACTTGGCCGAGAAGTGGAGATGTTCGAGAAACATTGCGAGACATATCTGGAGCTACCAAAAGGCTCATGCATAGGTTGCGCTTCCGGAACAGATGCGTTGTTGTTGGCGTTAATGGCATCGGACATCCAGCCCGGTGATGAGGTGATTACTACCCCGTTCACGTTCTTCGCGACATCCGGAGCAATAGCCCGTCTCGGAGGAGTGCCCGTATTCGTGGATGTTGACCCTGTGAGCTACTGCATAGACCTAGACGCTGCAATGAAGAAAATCACCAGCAAGACCAAAGTATTTTTGCCGGTGCATTTGTTCGGGCAGATGTGCGCGCTTGAGGAAGTGATACCCCAGCTTCACGCGAAGGGCATAAAGATTGTGGAGGATGCAGCACAGGCATTCGGAGCATGTAGGCGCGTGGGGGATGAGCTTACGCGAGCGGGATGTGTGGGAGATATGGGGTGCTATTCGTTTTTCCCGACGAAGAATCTCGGAGGCTGTGGAGACGGCGGAATGGTAGTAGCTCGTGAACCAGAGACAGCAGATAGATTGCGGAGGCTTCGAGTGCATGGCTCAGGGAGGACGTACTATCACGATGAGATAGGGATAAATTCGCGGCTAGATGGGTTGCAGGCGGCGATACTGGACATTAAGCTGCGGCATCTGGACGAATGGAACGAGCAGAGAAGGAAGGCAGCAGAGTACTACAAGCTGTTGTTCAAAGTGGAGGGGCTGCACGAGTTTGTGAGTGTTCCTGAAGAAATGGCGGGGAATGTGCATATTTGGCACCAGTATGTTGTGCGTGTGAAGGAGCGTCGTGATGAGCTGATGGCGTGGCTTGAGGAGCGAGGTGTTTCGGTGAGGGTGTATTATCCGCTGAGTTTGCACTTGCAGCCATGTTTCAGGTACTTGGGGTATCATGAGGGAGATTTTCCTGTGAGTGAGAAGTTGACGCGTGAGGTTATAGCACTGCCGATATTTCCGGGAATTACGTCCGAAGAGCAAGAAGAGCTTGTGAAGGGGATAGCGGAGTTTTTCACGAAGGCATAACGTACACACATAAATTGCGATGACAATAATGCTCCCTAAAAACAGGGGGCAATTTTTTCTGAAACACATCATTCACAATATCAACACTGCACCAACAATATCAACACTGCATTCACAACACAAAGCAAATACTTTTCTGAAACACTAAATGCTACAATCTCAGCACAGGAGATGATAATTATGTGGCATGGCAGATTCAAACACGACACCGCAAAAATAGTACAGGACTTCACGCAATCTCTGGATATCGACTGGAGAATGTACGAAGCCGACATCCAGGGCAGCACCGCTCACGTCAAGATGCTCGCAAAAACCGGCCTGCTCACTCCCGACGAAGCCGCCAAGATTCAGGCAGGACTCGCGCAAGTCCTCACGGAGATACATTCCGGGAACTTCACGCCTTCAGAATCGCTTGAGGATGTACACATGAACATCGAGGCCAGACTCACGGAAATAGAGCCTCTCGGTGCAAAGCTACACACTGCCCGTTCCCGCAACGACCAAGTCGCCACGACAACACGCATATACTTGCGCACACGCCTCCAGTCACTCAGCAATGACCTTCACGAATTGCTCTCTGTCCTCAGGGAAAACGCCCGCAGGCACCTACGCACAATAATTCCCGGGTACACGCACATGCAGCAGGCACAGCCGATATCACTGGGGCATTACTGGCTTTCGTGGCATGAGGCATTTTCGCGTGATGTGGAACGCCTGAAGTTTGCGCTGGTGTCTCTGGATGAGTGCCCGTTAGGAGCTGGAGCATTGGCGGGGTCAACGTTCCCGATAGACCGGGAAATCACCAGTGAGCTATTGGGTTTTGCGCACCCGACACGAAATAGCCTTGACAGTGTAGCAAGTCGCGACTACATGATGGACTACCACCATTTTGCGAGTACGTTCATGATTCACGTATCGAGGCTGTGTACGGACCTGATAACATGGAACACGCAGGAGTTCGGGTTTATCGTGCTGCCTGATGAGTTCTGTACGGGGTCGAGCATGATGCCGCAGAAGAAGAATCCTGACGTTTTGGAGCTTGCGCGCGGAAAGACCGGCCAAGTAGTCGGGAACATGATAGACCTGATGATGAACCTGAAGGGGCTGCCGATGACGTATAACCGTGATTTGCAGGAGGATAAGCGCGGATTGTGGAACTCAGTGGATACGGTGGAGAGTGTAGCGCGAGTGATGGCGGCACTGCTGGCGAAAATTGACGTTGACGAAGCGAAAGCTCTTGCAGGTTTCGGGAAGGGGTATGCTCTTGCGACGGACATAGCGGAGTATTTGGTGGTGAAGGGAGTAGCGTTTAGGGATGCGCACGCGATAGTGGGCAGGCTTGTGGGGTGGTGTATAGAGCATGATGTGGCATTTAGTGAGCTGACGGCTGAGCAGTGGAGGGAGCACGGTATTGACGCTGGAGTGATGGAGATTCTGAGTGTGGAGCAGAGTGTGAAGCGGAGGGATGTTTATGGCGGGACGGGTTTTGCGCAGGTAGAGATGCAGATTCGTGACGCTGAAGAAAGACTGAGATAAGGATATACCCCCCGTTTTGTGCGGAGGGTATTTTTTTGCGCTAAAACCTCTCGACTTTATACAGCCCCTCAAGCTCCTTCGCTCTGTCCTGCAAAATCTGCTGGGTCTTCTGCTCTCTGAGTTCCTGCAAGATTCTCGGCTTCACTTCCTCAAACGGTGCAGTCCTCTCCGGAATACGCTCCTCCAGCTTGATGATATGCCACCCGAACTGAGTTTTTACTGGCTCTGACACTTCTCCCGGGTTCTTGAGGTCAAAAGCTGCTTTCTCAAACTCCGGCACCATAACTCCGCGCGGAAATTCTCCCAAGTCTCCACCATTCTGTGCGCTGCCCGGGTCCATCGAGTACTCTCTAGCCACCGCGTCAAACGACTTCCCGGCCTTCAGAGCCTCCTGAACTTTTGCCAGCGTCTCGTCTCCACTGACCAGAATATGCCTAGCATGGACTCTTTCCTGCTGCATGAACATATTCTGGTTTTCCGCGTAGAATTTCTGTGCCTCGTCATCGCTCACAGTCAGGTTCTCAATCATTTTCCTCATAGCTGCCTGAGCAAGCATAGCCCTTCTTGCTGTTGCCAACTGTGCCTTAAACTCCGGGTCATCGTCAAGATTCTGAGCTTCCCCGTCGAGCGCATAGAGCCTCATGGTGATAACGTCATCCAGAATCATCTTGCGGCCCTGTTCCGTACCGTAGAGCATCATAGCCTGCTGACCGAACGGCTTGATGAAGTCCAGCAGTTCACTTTCTGTAATGTCCTCACTGTTGACGCGTGCGACTACTTTGTCTGCATCTGCTGCAAATGCCATCCCGGCAAGGGCAACCACAAGAATAAAGGCTGTTAAGATTTTTCGGGTCATAAATAAATCCTCCTGTTAATGAATGAATTTTTGTACCCGCAAAGTTTAGCACATATCAATTTTTACCGTATAATAATCGTTAATTTCACACAACACTTATTCAGATTACGGAGTGATGTATTTTGCGCATCGTAAACACTCAGGTAGTACTTGGCCTAGCAATATGGATACTGGGCTTTGCATTTATGGTGATGGGCTGGCTGGTGGATCAGCTTTTCGAGAAGTGGGGCAAAGTTCCAGCAAAGATACTCTACAAGACCGGCGCAGTCATCGTAGCAGTTCCGGTGATAATTATGCTGTGGAAGGTCTCTGCGACACTCTACGTGAACAGGTTCCAGATTTCGACATACATAAACAGTGCATTCCAGTTTTTGCAGGACGCAGTGAAAGTACTTTAGGATGAGCATAGTAATCGGGCTAGTTGTGGCGTCATTCATGCTGTATTTTCCGTATGAGTGGTGCAGGCGGCGCGGAGAAAGTGAAGCTGATTACGGCCTGAAGTGGTTTCTGACGAGTGACTCGAAGCGTGATGTGGTGATAGCACTTGCGGTGACTCTGATTCCGTTGACGGTGATAACGTTTTACTGGCCGTACGAATGGGGTGGACGTGGCTTGAAGCATCCCGGACTGTGGACAGCACTGGATCAGCTCGGCGGAGGGATAGCAGCAGCATTCATTGAGGAGACATTTTATCGTGGGTGGCTGCAAACGATTCTGACCCGCAAGATAGGCATATATGCAGGGATATTCACAGCTACGTTGTTATTCGCATTGAGTCATTTGGTGGTGTTGACCGGCTGGCTGAGGGTAGCGACATTTTTTCCGGGTCTGGTGATGGCGATTCTGAGGCACAGGGGAAAATCGGTGTTGCCCTCGATAATTTATCATGCAGTCTGCAACGTGTGGGCGGTGTGGCTAGCTCCAGTGCCATGAAGAAGATTCTTGTGTTAGTGTTTCTGCTGTATGCGTTATCTGCACACGCTGAGGGTTTCACAGTGTCACGTCTCTCCAGCGAGAATGTCATAGCAAACATACCTGATGAGAAGTTTATAGAGTTACGCATCCCCTGCAAGGTCAACGGTCAGGTTACGGCACTCATGCCCAACGGGGAATCTCTCTCACTTGGCCGCGTCATCAGGACACCCTCACGCACAAATCATCCCGCATACACCGCCAGCAAATGGGCCACTCCCTCCACCGTCTGCGCTACAGCAGTGAACGCCGTGCATATCCTCGTGAATGTGGAGAACGGCAGAGGCAAAATCATCAGCCTAGTTCCCGCAGTCACCATAGCACCTGCCGCGACATCTGGGGCATATTTTTCGCTGGACATGAACGCAGGCACAGGAGTCTTCGGAGGATTCGCACCCCTCACCGGCTCACCTGTTACTATTCTGCGTGACGGCCAAGAGTCCCCAATCACTGACACTCCAAAAACCGGAGACACACTCATAATCCGCACAGCACTTCCTGAAAATCCCAGCGTCTACATGGTGGACATCGAGAATAGACCTGCCGGAAGAGTCATAGCCTACACTCACACAGGAGCAAAAGTCGCAGCTAGAGTAGTCCGGAGAATAGCAGGTGTCGGGAGATTCGGGGGCACTGTGTACCAGAACGTAGGCAGGATTCGCGCCTCGCATTCTGGAGTAATTGACGTGTCGACATCACGGCGTAACCAGGTCGGAGGGTTGCAGATTATGCCCCTGAAGCACGCACTGACTTCGCACGAGATGAGTAATGCATGGACTCTGACGCAGTGGATGATTCTCGCTCCGTTGCCGGGAATGCCGGACCTTGAGGGGACTGCTCCGTTGTTCAAGAGCGCATTGGTGCCGGGGCCGCAGCTGAACGATAAGCTCCCGGATGTGTGGAGTCAGTACGGACGAAAGCCGTTAGTGTTGTGCAGGAGGGACGGAGGGAATTGGGAGTGGCTGCCGGAAGTTTCTGGGAAGGTCGATGATGGATTGAGGGATGTTACTCATTTGCGGATATACTTTCCTGTGTGGTATGAGTAGCTAGCCCCCGTGAGAGGTGAGATGTTTTTGCGCATAGTGTGAAATGAGATGCTTTCACTAACTTTGCGGCCGTAAATATACTTCACTTACTTCCAGAATCTCCGCACCGTAATCTATTCTTGTGATATATTACTCACATTCACATATATTCATTCATTAAGAGGTCGTGCCTATGAAGAAATTACTAGTCTCAATGATTCTATTATTGTGCCTGTGCAATACATCCCTTGCTATTGACGAAAACCTTCCGGATAGTGCTACTCTTTCCGCCAACAGAATGCGCTATGATGCCAAAACCGGAGACTTCATAGCTGACGGAAATGTCATCATCAAGGCCGGAGACCTCCGCGTAACTGCTCCAGCTAGTACCGGCAACATCGACACGAGAGAGATTCACTTCGACAACGGCATAACTGCTTCCGGCAAATGGATGGGCGACAACATCAGCCTCAAAGCCGGAAAAATGGTGCTGTCTTTCGCGGACATACCCACCTGCAAATTTCAGGGAGGAGTCAAGGGCGGATATGGCACTATGAAACTCGATGCGGACCGTCTCACGCTCACAGGTGCAGGCGGAATCTCAGACCCTAGACCCGGAGACAGGCAGACTAAATTCTGGCTCAACGTGGTGCGCAGTCTTGAGGACACTTCACGGGGGTTATCGTTCGGAGCTAATTCTGTGGAGGGTGTTGTGCGCGGAGGAAAACTTTACGACATGACGGCCAAGAAAGGCGTGTGGCTCAAGGGCAGACAGAAAGGCCAAGCAGACCCCGTCAGCATTAATGGTGACAATGCTCTGTATTCTCTGGAGCGCGGAAGTGTAGTACTCAGTGGACACGTTGTTGCTGTTCAGGGAGGAAGGACTCTGAAGTCTGACTCTGTGGTGTATTTTCCGGAGCAGAACAGAGTCGAAGCACTCGGAGGCTTAACCCGCAAAGGCAAGACCGGTGCAGTCAACGCGGACAGAGCAGAAATCACTATAGACCTCGCACGCGAACGCACTCAGGACTCGCAGACTCAGCAGAAAACTTTGCAGACACCAGCCACAAAAGCAAAGCCCAAGACTCAGCCCAAGAAGAGAACAAGCACATCGACTCGGAGGACTCGCAAGAAATGAGTGAGCTTGAGACGAGCGGACTTGTTGCTGAAGACCTGCGCAAAAGTTACTCAGGACGTTTAGTTGTTGGAGGAGTGAGTGTCAGCGTGAATGCTGGTGAGGTTGTTGGACTGCTTGGCCCGAACGGCGCGGGAAAAACCACCAGCTTCTACATGATTGTGGGATTGATACGGCCTGACTCCGGAAAGGTTACTATCGACAACCACGAGATTACTCACCTGCCAATATACGAGCGTGCAAGACTCGGCATAGGGTATTTACCGCAGGAGGCATCTGTGTTCAGGAATCTCACTGTGCGGGAAAATATCGATTTGGTCTGGGAGGAAACAGGCAAGCACAAAATCGCAAAGCAGCTCACGGACGAATTGCTCGAACAGTTCAAGATTACCCATATTGCTGAGACGAAGGGCTATGCACTTTCCGGAGGAGAACGCCGCAGAGTCGAGATTGCCCGCGCTATGACCATGAAGCCGAAATTTATCCTGCTGGATGAGCCTTTCAGCGGGATAGACCCGATAGCTGTTGCGGACATTCAGAGCATGATTCACGAACTCAAAGCACAGGGATATGGTGTACTGATTACTGACCACAACGTCAGAGAGACGCTATCCATCACGGACAGGACATATCTTATACACGCGGGGAAGATATTTCTTGCAGGTTCACCGTCTGAAGTTGCGGAGAATGAGCAGGCCAAGAAATTCTATCTGGGTGAAAATTTCGAGTGGGAAGGCGCGCATCACCATGAATAGACGCTATACCCACACTGCTGCGTACATCAACAACACAGCATCATGACGTACACCAACACACAGCATCACGGCGTACACCAACACACAGCATCATGACGTACACCAATAACACACACATAACATTAAGGAGTGCATAATCACGAACTACAGAATCGAACACGACACTATGGGGGAAGTCAGAGTCCCGGAAAATGCATACTGGGGAGCACAAACGGAACGAAGCCGCCAGAACTTCAGGATAGGTGCAGGGATCGAGACTATGCCGCAAGAAATTATACGGGCATTCGGATTCCTGAAAGCAGCCTGTGCAAGAGCGAACAACACCCTGATTCCTTCAGTGATGACCAACGAAAAGCTACACGTTATCACTCAGGTATGCAGCGAAATCATTGACGGCAAACTTGACGGGCATTTTCCGTTAGTAGTGTGGCAGACAGGCTCAGGCACTCAAAGCAACATGAACGTCAACGAGGTCATAGCCAACAAAGGCAACGAACTCGCCGCAAAGAAATTACTGCACCCCAACGATGACGTAAACATGTCCCAAAGCTCAAACGATACTTTCCCGTCAGCAATGTATATCGCCGCGACAATGGCCGTGAAGCAAAAGCTGCTCCCTGCTGTTGAGGCACTGGCAAAAACTTTCAGGAGGCTTGAGGCAGAGAATACCGGCATCATCAAGACGGGCAGGACTCACCTTCAGGATGCAGCACCGTTGACGTTTTCGCAGGAGATTTCGGGCTGGAGGGCAAGCCTAGAGACTGACGCAGAGATGCTCACGACAGCACTAACGTTTCTCCAGAAGCTCGCAATAGGAGGCACGGCAGTAGGTACAGGCCTGAACGCTCCGAAGGGTTTTGACGCTGCTGTTACTGCGGAACTCTCACACCTCACGGGAATATCTTTCACTCCGGCAGGCAACAAATTTCACGCGTTGACCTCACTCGGCGAAATAGTGTTTACTCACGGTGCAGTGAAGGCACTTGCTGCGGACATGATGAAGATTGCTAACGATGTGCGTTTTCTTTCGTCTGGACCGAGATGCGGAATCGGGGAGATATTCATTCCTGCGAACGAACCCGGAAGCTCCATCATGCCCGGAAAAGTCAACCCCACACAGTGCGAGCAGGTTACGATGGTTGCAGTGCAGGTGATGAGCAACGATTCAGCCGTGAGCATGGCCGCGAGTCAGGGGAATTTTCAGCTCAACGTGTACTTGCCAGTGTGTGCGTATAACTTTTTGCAGTCAGTGAGGCTGCTTAGTGAGAGTATAGAGTCATTCCGGAAGAACTGCGCCGAAGGAATCAGGCCTAACACCGCAAAAATGTCTGAGAATCTCAACCGGTCGCTGATGCTGGTTACTGCACTGAATCCCTACATAGGCTACGAGAACGCCGCCAGAGTCGCGAAACTAGCTCACGAGAAAAACATATCCCTCAAGGAGTCGTGCTTAGAGCTTGGCCTGATGACTGTCGAGAAATTCGAGGAGGTCTTTCACCCTGAATACATGGTCTGATGACGAAGAACTCACTCTGAAGATTTCTGCACTATCCAGCGACGGAGGAGGCATAGCGCGAACTGACAGGGGCATAGTTTTCGTGCAGGGGGCATTACCCGGCGAGACGGTGAGGGCTGCTGTAGTTATGCGCAAGAAGGATTTTGCGGTTGCGAATACAGTTCACGTTGAGGAGGCTTCAGCAGGAAGAATACACCCTAAGTGCAAGTACTACGGGAAATGCGGAGGGTGTCAGCTGCAGCACGCGGATTACCCCGAACAGCTCAGGCTCAAGGCAGAAATAGTAATTGACGCGATGACGCGGCTGGGAGGCTTTCGGCGTGAGGAGCTTGGCCGTGTTTCGTGTGAGGCATCACCGGAGATGTGGGGCTATCGGAACAAGGCGGCGTTTCCTGTGCAGAACATACGGGGAAAAATCTGTACTGGGTTTTACCGTGCTGGGACTCACCGGCTGGAATTTATCCGGCAGTGTCCGGTGAACGCTAAGAGGCTGAACGAGATGTACGGGAAGATTCTTGACGGGCTGGAGGGTTCACGTCTTCCGTTTGACGGCTACGATGAGCGTTTTGGCACGGGGAAGCTCCGGCACATAATAGCGCGTACAGGGATGAACACGGGGGAGTCTTTGCTGTCGTTTGTGGTGAACGGGAAACTTTCGGCCAAGAGTGTGAAGGCACTTGCTGGGCTGGGAAATTCTGTGCACCCTGACACTATGACTCTGAATCACAATTCGAATCCCGGCAACGTGATTTTGGGGACATACACGGAGAATCTGAAGGGTTCAGGGATGATTTCGGAGCTGCTGGGGAAATACAGGCTAGCTTTCGACACGGCATCATTCTTCCAGATAAACACGGGTCAGGCAGAAAAATTATTCACATACGTATCGAGTCAGGTACGCACAGCAAGAAACATCCTCGAACTGTACAGCGGAACGGGGTCGCTGACGTGTTACTTGGCCGAAAACGCAAAAGGAGTTACGAGCATTGAAGAGTGGCGCGGAGCTGTGAAGATGGCTGCTCGGAATCTGGAGGCGAACGGATTCGGGAATGTGGAGACACTTTGCGGGAGGTCTGAGGAAGTGATAGGGGACCTTCCGGATTCGGGGAAGTATGATGCTGTGGTGATGGATCCGCCGAGAGATGGGTGTGCGCGTGGGGTGCTTGATGCGGTGAACAGGTACGGAGTAAGGCGTGTGGTGTATGTGTCGTGTAACCCTGCGACACTTGCGAGGGACTGTAGGGTTTTGGCGGGGTATGGGTATAAGCTGGAGAGCGTGAGGGGGTTTGATATGTTTCCGCAGACGGCGCATGTTGAGAGTGTGGCACTCCTGAAGAAATATCATGAGAGAGTGGGATTATGACCGAAAACAGCAGCGGCAAGAAAACTGCATCAGGCAGAAATGACTTGTGGAAACATGACGCTGAATATATACGCTACGTTGAGCTCTGGAAGTAATAGCAGGAGGGGAAATTATGAGCGATTGGGAGACTTATCAAGAACTTGAGGACGGAAGCATATGGAGTTATGTCGATGACTGGAGTGAAGATGCAGAACGGTCTGCTTACGAGGCTTATTGCGACGAAGGCAAGGAACAAGCAGCGTGGATTGTGCGCCATCTCGTCAAGGAGATAAAGACCCGCAAGCAATGGGTTGATATAATCTCATGCAGCCTTGATGAATACGATGAGGACAGCTACGACTACAAACCTGAAGAGCCTGACAGACAAAGACCCTTCGACTTCAAATTCGACTGGATAATCGCGGAGATATTCCCTCAGACAATCAGACCTTATTACAGCCGAGAAACGAGCAAACCTGATTACAGCCGAGAACTTGAGGATATATTACCTCAAATAATCAACCCCGACTATAGCAGAGAACATGACAGGAGATTTTCTGCGTGGCTTGCTCTCAGGGAAGATGTAGACAGTCAGCGGGAAAAAGGTATCAGAGGCAGGAAGTTCCTTGTGTTGGTTGACACAATAAACCTTAACGAGGGCAAATTCACAACGTACACAAAGGTGCGCACCATCAAGAAATACTGGGAGCCTCAAAGCGCATACAAGGATACCGAAATAGTCGTAAAAGTTCCGTTGCCGCCTAAGGATAAATATATCATCAAGGCCGTGAAAGAAATTGATGATGAGCAGGCTGACTATATCGAAGCTCACAGATGGAAACTTGCCGACAAGATTCACGAGGAGCATATCAGCCCGACTCTGGATATGTTCAACTTACCACCAAAAAAGGAGAATGATTGCAATGAACGCAGAAATCATAAACACTCGCACAGAAAATCTCAGAGCATTAATGTCAGAAAAAGGCCTTGACTCTTTCGTCCTCATCGTCAACGAACGAGCAAATTACGAGTCATGTTACTACATCTCCGGCTTCAGAGGCAGCTCCGCCGCTATTATCATCAGCATGAATGACTCCATCCTAATTACTGACGGCCGCTACCAGACTCAGGCAAAGACTCAGACTCCCTACAAAATCGTCATACAGTCCGAGCTCTCACTGCCTGAATATGTCGCCAAAGCTGTTAGTGATTCCGGATATGTCCGCACGGGTTTCGAGGCCGCAAAAATCTCTCACGCCACCTTCACGAAACACTTCGCTCCAGCAAAAACCGAGTGGCTCGACGCGTCAGAGTTCATCCCAAAACTTCGCAGGACTAAGGACTCTCAAGAAATCGCATGTATCCGCAAGGCCGCCCAAATCGCCCGGCAAGCATACGGAAATGTGTTAGAGCATGTTCACGCAGGAATGACTGAGGTTGATTTTGACTCTATGCTCATGTCCGAACTCAAGAAGCTCGGTGCAGAAAAAGGCTGGGCGCATGATGACTTTATCGTAGCCTCCGGAACTCGCTCCGCAATGTGCCACGCTCCCGCAACCATGAAGGCATTTGCTCAGGGTGAAACCGTCACTGTCGACTACGGAGCAATGTATCAGGGCTACATGAGCGACATCACCCGCAACTTCGCACTTGGCCGTCCCGACAACAAGGCTCTCGAAATCAACGCTATACTTCTCCGCGCACACAAAGCCGCCGCAGAATCTCTCAGGCCGGGAATTTCTGGCTGTGACGTTGACGCTATAGCCCGAAAAGTGATTAGTGATGCAGGGTATGGCGAAAATTTTGTGCATGGTTTGGGGCATGGCTTGGGGCTTGAGATTCACGAAGCTCCGAGACTGTCGAAAACCTCAAAGGATATTTTGCAGATCGGTGATGTAGTTACGGTTGAGCCGGGAATATATATCGAAGGATGGGGAGGCCTCAGAATCGAGGATGACTATCTGATCACTGAAGACGGCGCGGAATGCCTAACTATCAACGACAACCAGAGCATAGAAATACTGTAGCAAAAACAGCGGGGACCTCACGCCATCCCCGCAACATTACCCCTTTCACGCAACACTAACACCTTCACGCAAGTATGTTAATGCCAAATTCATGCAGCATAATTCCCAGTCTACACACAGGAAGCCCCACAACGTTGAAGTAATCCCCATGCAGCCCCTCAATCAGTAGCGAGCCTTTGCCCTGAACAGCATACGCACCGGCTTTGTCGTCGCATTCTCCCGTTGAGACATAAGCATGTATTTCTGCGTCAGTGAGAACCCGGAATTTCACGCGGGTGTGTTCAACGTGAGTCAGTAGTTTTCCGTTCATGCAGACACTGAGTCCCGTAAGTACTTCGTGTTCGCGACCCTGAAGTGTCGTGAGCATGTTCACAGCGTCCCCACGATTCACGGGCTTCCCAAGAATTTTGCCATCGATCACCACGATAGTATCTGCAGCAACCACGAGAGAGTCCGGGTATTTTTGTGCACCTGCTTCAGCTTTGAGGCGTGAGAGTCTTGCGCAGAGAGTGTCGGGAGATTCGTGTGGAGAGTGAGATTCGTCAACATTGGGCTTGTAGACCTCGAACGTCAAGCCTAAATCATGCAGCAATGCCCTACGTCTGGGACTGCCTGAAGCGAGAATTATTCTCATCTACAAATCACTCCTGATGTGTGAGGCATACGCTGTTGTGTGTGAGGCAACACCCATCATACCGCAAACCACCCCAGCCCTACAGCCACCGCACCAATCAGCAGGCAATACACCCCAAAATACGCCCACTTCCCCGCGTCTACGAGTCCCTTCATGAATTTTAGTGAGGCCATCCCCAACACAAACGCTACCACCGCTCCCCATATCCAGCCCTCAGGGATAAATACTACTTCGCCACCCTTCAGCACCTTCACGCACTCCAGCAACGTAGCTCCCAAAATCGCAGGTATCGATATCAAGAACGAAAACCTGAACGCCTCGCTTATCCCCAAGCCCATAAACAGACCCATCGCTATCGACATTCCGGAGCGAGAAATTCCCGGCATCACAGCTATTCCCTGCGCTAGTCCTACAGCAAGAGCTATCTTCAGCAGTGAGGCATTGCCACGTGAACGCGAAAACACCGGAATCATCAGCAGCACTATTCCCGTGAAAATCTCTCCTGCTCCCACAAGAATCAGGCTCTCGCTCACTTTCTCCACAGTACTCTTCAGGCCTAAACCCAACACCGCCGTCACGAACGAGGCTATAATTATCGCCCAGCCATACGCCCAGCCCGAACGCCTATTGCTCGGATTCACCCAGCCTCCGAACCAGTCAGAGAGTATGCGCAGAATGTCCCTCCAGAAAAACAGCACCACTGCCAATAACGTCGCAAAGTGCAGCAGTATATCAAACGCCACTAGATTCTCTCCGAAGCCCATAAATATCTGGAATATCGCCAAATGTCCCGAACTGCTCACAGGCAGAAATTCACATAGACCCTGAACTGCTCCGAGTATTAACGTCTTAAGCAACATAAACCCTCCTAGAAAAATTCTTTCTCGTACTTGCTGTAGTCATCGTAATATCCCGACTGCTTCACCGAAATCACCGGCAGTATCACCGCAAATGATGAGTCACGTTTCCGGAGTACGTCCCTGACTCGCGCCTTCACAGCTTTCCTCAGTGTGTCAATGTTCACACGGCTTCCCGCAAGTTCCTGAATAGCCCTCTCACTCGCCGCGTAAAGCTCCTTGAAGATCTGCCGTGAGTCATCCGGAATGAATACCCCCTGCGTCTCGATAGCCACCGGTGCAAGCAAGTTCCCTCTGTCGTCTACGGACGCTCCCACAACCAGCACACCGTCTTCAGCAATTTCCCGTCGTTCCTTGAGGACTTCGCTCTTGATGCTGCCTGCTGCATTCCCGTCAACTATCACCGCTCCGGACTGGACTGTGCCGTGCTTTTTGGGAGGTGCATTGCGCGTAAACGTCAGTATATCCCCGTTCACCATCAGGAAAATATTGCGCTGGGCTATGCCGACTTCTTGAGCCAGCTGCGAATGCCTGACCATGTGCTTGTACTCGCCGTGTATAGGCACAAAATATTGCGGCCTCACAAGATTCAGCATGATCTTCAGCTCCTCAGCCGATGCATGTCCGGATACGTGAGTGTTCTTCTCCTTCTCGTAGACAACTTCGCACCCTTGAGCAAAGAGTCTATTTATGGTGTTGTTGATGAGTTTTTCGTTGCCGGGAATCACTGACGCCAGCAGGAAAACTACATCATGTTCGCCGAGTTCGATGGACTTGTTTTCGCCGCGGCTCATGGTTACGAGTCCGGAAAATGGCTCTCCCTGACTGCCTGTAGTTACGACTACTAACTGATTGTCCGAATACTTCCAGAGCTCCTCAACCTGAATCATCATGCGAGAGTCGATTTTGAGGTATCCTGTTTCACGTGCGAGTTCAACGTTCCGAATCATGCTCCGGCCAAGAAAAGCAATCTTTCTGTTGAAGCGTGCAGACACATCCGCAACCTGCTGAATCCTGTGGACGTTGCTGGCGAATGACGAGACTATGATTCTCTTGGTTCGGTATGTCCTGAAAAGCGAGTCCAGAGTCGCAGAGATTGTGCGTTCGCTGGGAGTGAAGCCCTTACGCTCGGCATTAGTGGAGTCCGAACACAGCAGCATTACGCCTTTGTCGCCTTCTTCTGCGAGTGCGCCGTAGTCCGTGACTCTTCCGTCAACTGGTGTGCTGTCGAGCTTGAAGTCCCCTGTGTGAACTACGCGGCCTAATGGTGTGTCGATTGAGAGAGCTACTCCGTCAGGTATGGAGTGCGAAACAGCTATGAACCTGATCGTGAATGAGCCTATCTTGATGACGTCGCCTGCTCTGATTTCGTGCATATCTGGCCGGTAAAGCGGGAGGTCTTCCTGAAGTTTGTTGCGGATGAGTCCGAGCGTTAATTGTGTTCCGTAAAGTGGAGTGTTGAGTCTGGGTAATACGTAAGGGAGTGCGCCGGTGTGGTCTTCGTGGCCGTGAGTGATGATGATTGCGAGGATTCTGTCCTTGTTGGCTTCTAGGTAAGTAATGTCCGGTACAATGTAATCTATTCCTGGAAGTTCTGAGTCTGGGAATTTGAGGCCCGAGTCGATTACGATAATTTCGTCGCCGTATTCAAGTACATACATATTCTTGCCGATTTCTCCGAGGCCTCCGAGCGGAATAAAACTGAGGTGTTCTTTGCCATCATAGCCTCCATTCCTGCGGCGTATACGTGAATTTTTCTGCGTCAAATTATTAGTCCTCCTGTGTGTGAAAGATTGTGTATATATATATATTCCCTGACATGCAGGGATGAAATTCATAGTTTGGGTATGTTCATTATAATATAACTTTCACAGGAAGAATTGATTAGCTTGACAGATTTACTCTCTAAGAATAACGCTCGATGATGTTATTGCGTGTATGTGTTCATGTTGTCAGCATACCCATTCAGAATAATAAATCACTCTGCCGTTTTTTGCCCGGTGTAAAAACTTTCACATCTACCTTTGCGCTCCTGCCCGTCTCATCAACTACACTCACTACATGCCCTCCGTCAGGCACATCATGGAAAAATGTCCTCTCCGCCTCCACACTTCCGACATATTCCCCGTCAATGTACCACCACACCAGCCCAACAGCTCCTTCTGCCTTCATGGGAATCTTTCTCTCAAGGTCAAACGGTGCAGCAAAATACACCGCTCCCGGCACTGGTGATATGATCTTCAGCTCCGAATACTTCCGCACTACAGCAAGCTCATTCCTCCGATTCAGGGTCGCACTGAACTCCGCAGGCAGATTCACAACCCTCTGCCCGCTCCTAAGTGTATGTATGTCGCACGGAAACGTCTTCGTCACGCCCTCAACAGCCCAATCCATTTTGACGGACGGACACAGCCCAGTCGGAGGCTTCCCGGAAAGCGCACACACCTCACGCATCACTACGCCTTCAGGTTTCTCGTACCAGCCGGATTTCGGCGACACCACACGCAGAATCTTCACCGCCACCGGAGCAGCAGCCCTCGCTCCCACGAGTCCCGGCCAAGATTCCCCGTCAGGGTTCCCCGCCCACACTACTACCGTGTAATCCGGAGTCCATGCCGCCGCCCACGCATCACGCAATCCGTACGATGTCCCCGTCTTCAGCGCAACACGCCACTTTCCTCCGCCGCCTAGTGTCCCGCTCGCAAAACGTGAAAGCTCCCCGTTGTACGTCAGCATGTCCCCCACAAGCCAGCACCCTCCTTCAGTCGCAATGCGTTCGGAAATTTGCGGAGAGTCCTTCAGCAGCTTCAAGTTCCTGTGTATTCCGAGTGATGCTATAGCCGTGAAAGCCTCCAGCTCCTCAAGCAGAGTAATATCACATCCGCCGAGTATCAGGGAGTCGCCGTAATACTTCGCGTTTTGTGTGAGGTGACGCAATCCAGCTTCACGCATCAGGCTCAAAACTTTATCGTTGCCTGTCGAACGCAATACCCTCACTGCCGGAGCATTCAGGGACTCAGAAAGTGCTACCCTCGCCGTAACTGCTCCCCTATACTTCAGGTCGAAGTTTCTCGGTGCTCTTCCGGAAAATGCCATTGATGTATCTGCAAGCAACGTTGACGGTGTGAGTGTCCCCGAATCTATCGCGGCCAAGTACGCAAACGGCTTCAGTGTCGACCCGGGAGATCTCGGAGCGCGTCCGCAGTCCACCCACGAAGACGGATCTGTGCCGTAACTAAATCGTGCATTGCCCACCCACGCGATGAGGCTTGCGGTTTTGTTGTCGACTATCCCCGCAGAAAGTGTTATGTCAGCCGGAAAGTCATTCAGTGATTGGCGAAGTATCCCCTCTAGTTTTGTCTGTGTCTCTAGGTTTAATGTGGTCTCGAATCTCTGCGCGTGCTTAGAGTCCCAAATCGCTCCGTCCGGATTCTGTGAGAGTACCATCTCCGAGAAATGCCACGCCCTTGACGGCAAATACCAGAACTTTGACCCGCGTACTGACTTCTGCGCCGGTAAGTCCTCACGGTATGCACGTCCTGCTTCGTCATGCGTAAACACACCTTTGCGCTCCATCAGGGCAATAATCTCGTTGCGGCGTTTACGTGATGCACTTGGCCGTGTGTCCGGGCGGTACAGTGTCGGGCCCTTCAGCATACCGATCATCAGGCAGGCTTCACCGGGCGAAATCTGTGATGCCTTCTTCCCGAAATACATCAGGCTCGCGGCTTGGACTCCCCTGATATTCCCGCCGAAGGGTGCTAGATTCAGGTATGCCTCCAGAATCTGCGGCTTGGTGAGTTCTCGCTCCAGCTTCAACGCCATGATGAACTCCCGCACTTTTGTTGACGGAGTACGTTTTCTGCCCTCACGTTCCGACACCGCCATACGGATAACCTGACTCGTGATTGTCGATGCTCCGGAGACCACTCGCCTCTGAGTCATGTCCTGCCACAATGCCCGCAACATAGCTAGCACATCAATTCCGAAGTGGCTGTAGAATCTCCCGTCCTCTGCGTTCACTGCAACTAACGGAAGCCATTTACCCATCTCCTCAAGCGGAATCGGTATCTGCCACTCAGAATCAGGGGAAAGCCTCACGTGAAAGAGTCTGCCTTCGGAGTCATATAGTGCAGGTGAGCCGTGTATAGTGATGACTTTCTGGGGGTTGAGGTCTATGTTAATCCATAGCCCCGCAAAAATCATCAGTGCCAGTGCGAAAAGTGAGAGCAGAAATTTCTTCATGTTTAGGGGTTATGCTGCTTTCTTGTTGGTGTTCCTGTTCAGAGCAATAATGTCCAGAGTGTAACCGGCTACGTTGTTGCTGTGGTCGCCTATACGCTCAAGGTTGCTAAGTAACGTGATGAAGTTCACGCCCTTTTCTGGGTCGCATTCTCCTCTGTTGAGGCGGTCAATGTGATTCTTCCTGTAGGTGCGCTCCTGAGAGTCTATTTTCTTCTCCAGATCCCGGATAACTTCCCAAGCCTCCGAAGCGTCTTCCTTCTGGATTGATGACATCGCAAGCGTGATAGCCTGATTCGTGGTGTCGTACATGTCCCGGAACTCACCGATTGCCTCGTCCGACAAATAGTGATCCATCGCGTCGCAGCGTTCTATGAGGTTCTCGACTCTGTCGCCGATTCTCTCGAGGTCAAGTGACGCATTCACGTAGCACCCCAACACCGTAGACACTTCCTCAGAGAGTCCTTTCTGCCAAATCTCCGAAGCGTATTCCGAAATCGCGCGGGTGATCTTGTTGACGCTGTCCTCTAGGCTGTCGAATTTCTTCCTGCGTTCCTCAAGTTTTGCAGCATCATAGTCGAAAAATGCCTCACGCGTGACCGTGAACATCCTCCCGATGATGTCGCCCATGTGTAAAAGTTCATCCTTGACTGCCGTAACTGCTGACGCTGTGGAAATGTTGATGAGTGTCGGGTCAAGATACATAACGTCTTCGGGTTTGTCTTCGGGTCTGATGGGAATAATCGTAGCAATCAACTTCGCAAGCAGAGAGATGAACGGGAAGAATATTACTGTGTTGAGGACGTTGAAGATCATGTGTGAGTTAGCGATCTGTCTGCCGATGTCATTCGCGCTCATAGCAACAAGCTCCTTGTAGTACGGTAATAGTATCAAGCAAATTATTGTGCCGATCGTGTTAAAGAGCACGTGTCCCATAGCGGCCTGTTTTGCGGGACGTGAGGCGTTCAGTGAGACAACTATAGCTGTGAGTGTAGTACCTATGTTGTCGCCGAGAATGATGGGTATAGCTGCGTCAAGGGTGATTAGTCCCTGTGAGGCTACGGCGATTGTGAGTCCGATAGTAGCTGCCGAAGACTGCACTAACGCTGTGAGAATTATTCCTGCGAGGACTCCGGTTAATGGGCTGCGACTCAGGAAAAGCAACAGGTCTCTATGCTGGGAGATGATGTGTGATGCTGATTTCATGGTCTGCATTCCCATAAACACGAACCCGATTCCGATGAGGCCGCTTGCGAGATAGCCGAGCTGTTTCTTGTTGGTGAGCATGGACATAAACACGCCCAAGAATAGCAGCGGGAGGGCAAAGGTGTCGATGTTGAAGGCGAGGAGCTGTGCGGTGATGGTTGTACCGATGTTTGCGCCCATGATGAGGCCAAGTGCCTGCTTCAGCGACAAGAGGCCTGTGTTCACGAAGGAGACCGTCATTACTGTAGTGCCTGCGGAAGACTGGATCAGGACAGTAACGATGATTCCGACGATGATTCCACGCAGGGGAGTCTTTGTGAGTTCGCCGAGAAGCTGACGTAGTTTGTCGCCGGCTAGAGATTGTAACGCTGTGGATAGTAACTTGATACCGTAGAGGAATAGAGCTACTCCTCCGGCAATGGTGAAGAATATCTGAAAGTTCACGAAAAATTACCTCCCTCAAAAAATTAGCTTTGTGATTGGGGTTTATAGAGTATATCAGAAAGACATTACCAAAAAACAAGCAGAAAGCCACTTGCTCCAGCTATGGAAATGAATGCCTTTAGAGTATAATTTCTGCCATGAAAACGTTTTGCTTCAAACTCTATCATTCCGACCATAACAATGCTTTGATGAGGCAGGTTAATATCGCTGGACTTATCTACAATCATTGCATAGCTCTGCATAAGAGATACTATAGACTGTTCGGCAAACATATTAATGCGTTCCAACTCATGAAGCACCTAACTAAGCTCAAACGGACTAAACGCTTTGGGTACATGCGCAAGTTAGGGTCTCAGGCCGTGCAGAATATCGCCGAAAGAATCGAGAATGCCTACACACTATTCTTCGAGAACCTGAAGCGTAAAGAGAAGGCATCCCCGCCAAAGTTTAAGGCAGTCCGCAGGTACAAATCCTTCACGCTGAAGCAAGCAGGTTGGAAACTA
>JAFTBT010000088.1 GCA_017455085.1 Synergistaceae bacterium | reverse complement strand
GATTACGCCAAAAAGACCATCAACACATACTGCGAGGCTGTCGGGATTCATATGCTGGCATTCTCTGATGCGGGCTTCCGTCAGCTCACGACCACCAGCAAGAAAATCACCTCCATTGATGACCTTGCGAGCATGAAGATCCGTGTTATGACTAATCCGTATCACATAATGTACTGGAACGCTATCGGGGCATCAGCGACTCCTATAGAGTTCAGCGAGCTGTTCATGGCACTTCAGCAGAATACGATTGACGGCGAAGAAAACCCCTACATGAATATCGTGGGCAACAACCTTCACGAAGTCCAGAAGTATATCGTAGAAACGAACCACATCGGGCACATCATTACGTTCTTCATGAACAACGACACATACCAGAGTTTGCCTGAGGAGACCAGAAAGATAGTAGACCAGTGCGCAGAAGAAGCCGCAAAATTCGCTGAGGGCGTAGCGGAACAGAGCATAGAGCTGGACAAGGCAACGTGCCTCAAAGCCGGGTGCGAAATACTCACTATCGGAGAGGCAGATTACGCCAAACTCAGGGAGAAAGCCGCTGTAGTGTATGACGCAGTGCGCAAGAATCTCGGCAATGAGAAAGTAGACGGCATGCTGAACGCTATTGCTGGTCTCAAGGATTAGTGAGCTATGGATTTCTTGATCGGGAACGCAGAAATTTTTGACCCGCATGAAGGCAGATTCTCTCACGGTGATATAGCTCTCGTTGACGGCAAAATCGCAGCACCTCATGACGCCAAAACATACAGGCAAATCATCGACGCTTCCGGCTGTATAGTCATGCCCTCACTGATAGACTACCATGTACATTACTACCTTCACGGCAGCGAAAACAGCATCAACCCTGACGCAAGCTCTTTCTGCAATGGAATCACTACTGCTGTTGACGGAGGCACCTGCGGAGTTGGAGGCTATGAGGCTTATAGGCGCACGGTTATGACGATGTCCGAAGTGAGGATACTGAACTGTTTACTAGTCGCTTCCGGAGGCCAGAGCAATGATAGATACCCGGAGAATCTAGACCCGAAATTCTTCGACGAGACCAAGATTCTGGAGCTGTTCACGAAATATCCGGATAATCTTGTCGCCCTCAAGACCAGAATCTCACACGGCATAGTCTCCCCTGAACTCGCAAGGGCATCACTAGCTGAGACAGTCAGAATCGCGGAGAAAGCAGGGACTCGAGTCGTTGTGCATGTCACGGACTGCGCTATACCCCTTGACGAACTCGCGGGAATGCTCAGAGCTGGGGATGTCATCTGCCACATATATCACGGTCGCGGGAAAAACACATGCCTCGATTCTGACGGGAGAGTCTTGGCCGGACTCTGGAGGGCTCGTGAAAGGGGAGTACTCTTTGACGCGTCCAATGGCAGGAGCAATTTCGACATAGAGATTTGCAGGAAGGCTATAGCTCAGGGATTCACTCCGGATATCATCTCCAGCGACAATAACACAAGCAGCTGGTTCTTGCAGCCATTGCACACACTGCCGAGAATCTTGAGCAAGTATGTAGATTTCGGGATGAAGTTAGAGGACGTACTCAGAGCCGCGACTATTACCCCCGCAAAATTGGTGAAGCGTCCTGAACTTGGGAGCATTGCTGAAGGCACGGAAGGGGATATTGCGATTTTCCGGCTCAAGCATAAGAGTGTGGGGTATACTGACATTAACGGGCATACGTTCACAGGAAGCCAAGTACTTGTGCCGATGATGACGTTCAAGGGCGGAAAGTGCATGTATTGCCAAGCAGATTTTGCGTAAACAGGAGGAATACTAACAATGAAGATCGGATTTATAGGACTGGGAATTATGGGCAAACCTATGGCCAAGAACCTCATCAAGGCCGGGCATGAACTTACTGTGTACAACAGGAGTAAAGCCGCAGTAGATGACGTAGTCGCGTTTTCTCAGGGCAAAGCCAAAGCCGCAGAGAAAGCCTCAGACGTTGCGAAGGGTGCAGAGCTGGTGCTTACGATGCTGCCGAACTCGCCCCACGTGAAGAGCGTTATGCTCACTGACGACAAAGTAGCTGACTTCATGGAGAAGGGTGCAATTTTCGCGGATATGTCCTCGATCAACCCGATAGCGAGCCGTGAGATTGCGGCCTCCCTTGCTGCGAAGGGAATAGAGATGCTTGATGCTCCTGTGTCCGGCGGAGAACCGAAGGCAGTTGACGGGACATTGAGCTTCATGGTCGGAGGGAAGCCCGAAGTTTTCGCGAAGGTGAAGCCCGTGCTTGAGGCGATGGGGTCGAGCGTTGTGCTATGCGGAGGAATAGGCGCAGGGAACGTGACGAAACTGTGCAATCAGGCAGTAGTTGCGATAAACATTGCTGCGGTGAGTGAGGCACTTATGCTCGGCAAAAAAGCAGGTGTGAATCCTGAGGCGATATATCAGGCAATCAGAGGAGGTCTCGCGGGGTCGACAGTCATGGATGCGAAAGCTCCGATGATTATGGACAGGAATTTTACGCCGGGATTCAGGATAGATTTACACATCAAGGATCTCAACAACGTTTTTGACGCGGCCAAGTCTGTGGATGCACCTATGCCACTCACTGCGCAGGTGTTCGAGATGATGAAGATACTCCACAATGACGGCAAGGGTCAGTGTGATCACAGTGCACTAGCCTTAGTGTACGAGAAGATGGCGAACACGGAGATCACCAGAGGCTAGAGTCTCAGCAGCAGACAGAAATTTACGGTCAGTGATGTAGATTCATTGCTGGCCGTTTTGTTTTTCCTGTACAATATACTCATTCCACATAAACACTTCATAATCTCTCAGAGGGGGGAAATATTTTGCGTGACTACGTGAAACTTACTGACCGCGATAACGTCGCTGTAGCTACTCATGACGTCGCAAAGGGTACGGAAATCATGCCCGGACTCGTGTTACTTGACGACATACCACAAGCCCACAAGTTCGCTCTGGTCGGCATACCCAAAGACGGAGAAATCATCAGGTACGGTGTAGTTTTGGGCTATGCTCTCGACGACATCAAGCGCGGTGCGTGGATCAATGAACACATGCTGAGATTACCTGTGTCTCCATCGGTGGACAATATGCCCTATGGCGTGAACATCAGGAAGGATTTACCACAAGCACCAGTAAAAACATTTATGGGCTATCGTAACCCTGAAGGCTTTTACGCTGGCACACGGAATATACTCGGCATTCAGACCACAGTACAGTGCGTACAGGGAGTGCTTGACGTTGCTGTAGAGAGGATACGCCGTGAACTCATGCCCAAGTACCCGAACGTTGACGATGTCGTAGCGATAAACCATGCGTACGGCTGCGGGGTGGCTATCAATGCACCGAACGCCAAATTTCCGATAAGGGCACTCCAGAACATAGCGAGGCACCCTAATTTCGGCGGGCAATTGATGGTTGTGTCGTTAGGGTGCGAAAAATTGACGGTCGACATGCTTGTGGGAGCAGAGAACAACACTCCGGATAATGTTGTAGTGTTACAGGACTGCAAGGGCTTTGAGGCTATGATGACGGCGATTATGACTCTTGCGGAGAAGAAACTTGTTGTGCTGAATGCTCGTAAACGTGAAGAGCTGCCCTTGAGCGATTTGCTTGTGGGTATGCAGTGCGGAGGCAGTGATGCGTTTTCTGGAGTGAGTGCGAATCCGAGTGCAGGGTATGCGGCGGACTTGCTTGTGCAGGCGGGAGCTACTGTGATGTTCAGCGAAGTAACTGAAGTACGTGACGGAGTACACCTGATTGCTGAGCGTTGCGTTAGTGCCGAAGTGAGGGACAAACTCGCCAAAGAAATGCGCTGGTACGATGCGTATCTTGATGCTGGAGAAGTCGACAGGAGCGCGAACCCTACACCGGGCAACAAGAAGGGCGGACTGAGCAACATAGTCGAGAAAGCTATGGGGTCAATCGCGAAATCGGGGACGAGTCCGATCGTGGAGGTGCTGTCACCTGCGGAGAGACCCACAAAGCACGGGCTGATATATGCTGCGACACCTGCGAGCGATATAGTTTGCGGGCCGTGTCAGCTTGCGAGCGGGATAGGGCTTCAGGTGTTCATGACGGGAAGGGGGACTCCGTATGGACTAGCGGCGGCTCCGGTGATAAAGGTGTGTTCTCGTAACGAGATGAAGGCACAGTGGCCGGACGTGATAGATATTAGTGCTGGGGATGTAGTTACCGGCGAGAAGAGTATTGCGGAAGTTGGGACGGAGATATTCAGGTTCATAGTGGACGTAGCGAGCGGGAGGAAGAAGCCATACACGGAACAGTATGGACTGCATAACTTCCTGTGTATCTTCAACCCTGCCCCTATAACGTAGAGTGTAGTATCTTGTGTAATCTTCACCCTGCGCCTATGACGTGGAGTAGAAAGTAGTAGAATGATGATGCTCCCTTGCTGGTGAGTGAGGGGGCAAATCCTGAGAACATGAGGAGGAAAATATCATGGCAGGTTCAGCGGCAAAAGTGCTCCGGTCTGATTACGTCAGCAATGCAGAGTACATAGAGAGACTGATAGACCAGCGTGCAGGAATTGACTTAGTTGACGGCAAAATAGCTCCGTCTATTGTGGATGAGCTTACGGGATTTCTGAGCGGTGATTTTGATGATGACTGCGACACGGAGAAAGATAAAGCATTGAGGGAAAAATATGGTCTTGCTTATTGATGCAAATATAGTGCTTGATGTCCTGATGAACAGGCAGCCATATTACGAGAACTCGCGCTTGATCTGGAAGATGTGCCTTCGGAAACAGGCTAGAGGATATATTTCTACGCTGACGTTTGCGAATATAGCCTATGTTATGCGGAAGAAATTACCCCCTGAGCGGAGAAAGTACCTGCTTGGTGCGTTGTCATCACTATTCAGGTTTGAGGAGCTTTCGTATGAGGATTTGAGGAATGTAGCAAATATGAAGTGGCGGGATTTCGAGGACGCTGTACAGACTTCCACTGCCTCACGGATTCGCGCGGACTATATCATCACCCGCAACACGAAAGACTATCAGGACAGCCCAATTCCTGCCATCACCCCAGAAGAATACTTCACGAACATTTTCACACCTAATCAGTAAGCAAAATCCCCTCCCGTTTTGTAAGAGGGGTTATCGTCAATCGTCAAAGCTGCCTGTGCGACTCTAACCAGTCCTCAAGAATCACAACTGCCGCGATCTTGTCGACACTCTTGCGCCTTTTTCGTCTGGACAGATCCGCCTCAAGCATCGCTCTCTGCGCAATCACGGTCGTAAATCTCTCGTCCTGAGTCTCTACCCGCAAGTCCGGATACTCTGCCTCAAGCTCACCCGCAATCACTCTGACTCTGTCGGCTGCGTCGCTGTGTTTTCCGTCAGTCCTGACAGGCAGCCCCAACACCACAACTTCAGGGGTGTATTTCCTGAGAGCCTCGCCAAAATCCTCACGCCAAGATTCTGCGTCCCAGACTCCGAGTCCTTGAGCGATGGTGCGTGTGGGGTCAGAGATTGCTGCTCCGATTCTGACTGTTCCGATGTCTAGTGCTAGTACTCTGCTCACTCAGCATTTATCCTTTCTGCTAATTCCTCCATGTGTTCAACAGGAAACGGCGGGCATGTTACGGGCTTCATGGCAATGCTGATCAGCTTGACGGGGTTATCGTCAGGGGCAATGTGATTCGCGCTGATGTGTCCGCACACTTTGCACCTGTGGATGACCGCCCACTCACCGTTATGCGCAATGCCTCACAAAAATTCTCCTTTGGGTTGATGATGAGGGTATTATACCGCAAAAACAAAGCCCCTCCGTGTGTTGGGAGGGACTCTGTTGTGTGTTGGTTGGTTGTAGGTTGATAGCTAGTTCATATGATGGTTAACGTACAAGCATGTAGACTGTATCGGGGCATGTAGTAGCGTTACCGGCTGTAGTAGCTGCATATTTTGCATAAGCCGGCGACTCACCAGTAGTTAAACTGTATAGTCCCATACGTTCCGCTTTGTTAGCTAAAATTAGTCTTGGGGCTGTATCGTTTGTGTTGAACTTGTACCCTACGTACCATTTTGCGGTTGCATTGCTCTCTGCACTCACTGCAACAAAATATGTGTTCTCTGCTGCTTCATCTTCTAGAGCTGTCTTCAGGTAGGCACTTGCTCCTGTAGCAAGGTTTGCTGCTGTAATTCCGCTTGTGTTGATAGTGTCAGCCTGATCTGAATAAAACATCATCATCGCGCTTGCTGCCTTCTCAAGATTATCTGCAATATTTGTTGCTCTAGCTGCGTCCGTTGCCTGCTGACCGCCTACCATGGCAAGAGATCCCATAAGTCCCATTACTCCGATTACTACTAACAATTCCAAAAGCGTGAATCCTTTGCGAGTTTTTTTCATGTTGTTTCCTCCTTAGTTGTGTTAAATACTAGTGTTACATCTCTTTCAGCCGTACTTACAGCCACCAACGTAATAAAATTTCTGCAAAAAACTATTCACGCCTCATATATTCATGTGGTATAATTGCCTCATAAAAACACAAGGCTAGAATGTTATTTGCTTTGCCAAGTAGATTATAACATAAAGCCTTGTTTTTTGTTATGCATATTCATAAATTTTTCATGCAGTCTCTTCACCAGATTCATATCTTCATGCTGTAATTGCTGTTCACGACTTCACACACACTATTTTCATCAACTTCATACTTCATCGCTGCAATATACATCCCCACAAAAAAGAGCCTCCCGCTCAAACGAAAGGCCCTCTACAATCTGCTATGCTCTCTCAGCTCATCAGTTCACCTGCTGAGTCAACACCTCCCGAATCTTACCCAGTGCCTCATCAAGTTTCGCTCCGTCCTTGCCTCCACCTTGAGCAAGATTCTTCCGTCCGCCTCCCTTCCCGCCAAGAATCCCGCAGGCCTCCTTCACCAACGCTCCAGCATTCACGCCACTGTTCACCGCAGAGTCATCCGCCATCACCACAAGCTGGCACGCCTCATCATCCCCCAGCGACGCAAGCACTACTACACTCCCGTCCTGCTTCGCCTTCGCCTTGTCGCCAATATCCCGCAACATGTTCGCAGGCACATTCGGGAATCTCCCCGTCTGCACCAAAATTCCGCCTATTTCCTCACGCTCAAAGAACCGCTCCGCATTCTCCACAAGCTCCCTCAACTTCGCAGCTACTATCTCACTGCGCGCAGTCTTCAGCTCGTCAACAAGAGTCCTTGCTTTTTCAGTGAGGCCTTCCTCGTCAACAGAGAGCAGTCCGGTCAACGTCTTCCTAAGCGCAAAAAGTTTCTGCAGTATCTCCAGCACATTCATTCCCGTAGCCGCAAGTATCCTCCGAGTCCCTGAGCCTATGCTCTCCTCACGCAGTATCTTGAAGCTCCCAATGTCCCCCGTGCGCGTAACATGCAGGCCTCCACACAGCTCCATCGAGAATCCCGGCACATCCACTACTCTCACAACATCGCCGTATTTCTCGTCAAACAGTGCTTTTGCGCCCAAAGCCTGCGCCTCATCCTTCGAGTGTTCCGAAATATTCACGGCCACGTTCGCCAAAATCTCAGCGTTCACGAGTCTTTCTGCCTCCGCTATCTCCTCATCAGTCACCGCAGAATGATGCGTGAAGTCGAACCGTAAAAATTCCTCCGTCACGAGTGAGCCTGCCTGCCTGACATGCCGGCCAAGTACTCGACCCAGTGCCTCATGCAACAAGTGTGTAGCCGTGTGATTCCGCCGGATCGCTGCCCTGCGTTCGTCATCAACTGCACACGTTGCCTCATCGCCTACGTTCACTTCGCAAACACCTTCAGGCCTCAGAGTGTGAACTATCACTTTCCCGTGTGGTACTGTGTTCATGACTCGCAGCACTTGGCCGTTCACGGAGATAGTGCCTGTGTCGCCGATTTCCCCGCCGCGTTCTGCGTAGAATGGTGTAGCGTCAAGCACCGCCTCAAAGTCTGACTCTCCCTTCACGGACTCGACTCTGCCTTCCGGAGTGATTAGGGCTATGATTTTTCCGGTGTCAGTGCATTTCTCGTAGCCTGTGAATCTCGTTGCGCCGGACTCGTTCTCAACGTCAAGATACACATCTCCAGCCAGTGCGCTCTTTTTCTGCTTGCTGCTTGCTCTTGCGCGTTCACGTTGTGCGGTCATCTCGCGGGTGAAACCTTCCTCGTCAAGGGTAAAGCCCTCTTCTCCGGCCATCTCCCGCGTCAGCTCCGGAGGGAATCCGTACGTGTCGTACAGCGTGAAAATCACATCACCCGGAATTTCGGTGCGTCCCTGCGACTTCAGGCGGGCTATCTCCGCGTCAAAAAGCTCCGTCCCCTGCCGAAGAGTCTTGTTGAATTTCTCTTCCTCCAGCGAAATGATTTGCTCTATCACTGGCCTCTGCGTAATCAGCTCACGATAAGGATCACCCATAATGTCAATCAGGATAGGTATGTATTCGTTGAGGAATAACCCATCAAACCCGAGCAGCTTTCCGAAACGTACAGCCCTACGCAAAAGCCTCCGCAAGACATATCCCGGGCCGTCATTGCTGGGCAGTACACCGTCAGCCAACATGAAGGCTACACTCCGGACATGGTCAGCTATCACGCGAACAGCCATATCGTCACGCGGATTCTTGCCGTATGTGATTCCGGCCTTAGTGCATGTGTGGTTGATGAGGGGCGTGAATAAATCCGTCTCGTAATCCGTATCGACTCCCTGCACCACTGAAGCAAGACGTTCGAGTCCCATTCCGGTATCGATATTTTTGTGAGGGAGCAGCGGCAAACTTCCGTCCTTCTGCTTGTCGAACTGCGTAAACACAAGATTCCAGATCTCCATGTACCTGTCGCAGTCACAACCGACTCCGCAGGTGGGCTTTCCGCAAGAATATTTCTCGCCCCTGTCGTAATATATCTCACTGCACGGCCCGCAAGGTCCTGTATCACCCATGAACCAGTAATTATCGTCCTTGCCGAAACGGTATATTTTTTCAGCGGGTAAAAACTTCCTCCACGCAGAAAATGCCTCTTCATCATCGAGGTATATCGTCGCGTACAGCCTCGCAGGGTCAAGCCCGACTCTCTCCGTCAGGAACTCCCACGCCCAAGAAATCGCCTCGTTCTTGAAGTAGCTCCCCCACGTGAAATTGCCAAGCATCTCGAAAAATGTGTGGTGCCGAGCTGTTCGGCCTACGTTCTCGATGTCATTCGTACGTACACATTTCTGGCTGGTTACGACTCTGGGGTATTCAGGATTTTTGATTCCCAGATAGTACGGCTTGAGGGGAACCATTCCCGCAATCGTGAAGAGCAATGAAGGATCTTCGGGGACTAGTGAGAAACTGGGCAGGTGCTTTGAGCCTTTCTCCTCCCAGAAACTCACGAACAACTCACGGAGTTCTTTTGCAGTACGATACTTCATGCTTTCACCTCACCTTTCGCGAGTCTGTCTATGAACGGCTGAATCAGGTCAACAGGAATCGGGAAGAACGTTGTTGTGTTCCTCTCACCGGAAATTTCCCGGATGGTCTGCAAGTACCGGAGCTGTAACGTTACCGGAGAAACCTCCATCTGTCTGGCGGCCTCAGAGAGTTTTGCGGCAGCCTGTAGCTCTCCTTCTGCGGCGATGATCTTCGCACGTCTCTCTCTCTCTGCTTCTGCCTGACGTGCCATTGCGCGCTTCATGCCCTCAGGTAATTCCAGCTCCTTCACTTCCACAGCACTCACCTTGATTCCCCAAGGGTCTGTACGTTCGTCAATGATCTTCTGGAGTTCCTGATTGATCTTCTCGCGCGAAGAAAGCACCTCGTCAAGCTCCACACTGCCCACAACCGAACGCAATGTAGTCTGAGCAAGCTGGCTCGTGGCTACGATATAGTTCTCGACTTCCACCACTGACTTGGCCGGGTCAAGCACACGGAAATACACTACTGCATTTACTTTTATGGCTACGTTGTCTTTGGTGATTACTTCCTGAACAGGCACATCAAGCGTCAGAATCCTCAAGTCCACAGTTACAGCCTTATCGATGAACGGCATGATGAACACGATTCCCGGGCCTCTGCTGCCTACGAGACGGCCAAGCCGGAAAAGTACCAGCCTCCTGTATTCAGGAACTACTCGCACCGCCATAGACAGCACCATTAACATGAAGAATATCACTACAAACGCACTGCCTAAGCCCGAAATTATCGAGCCAAGATCGAAATCAGACATAGTTATTACCATTAAAAAATCACCTCGTTATGAATTTTCTCTATTACTACCATTGCGCAGGCATATTCCCCTTCATGAGTCAGAGACAACAGGATTCTAGACTCTCCCTCCGGAAAACGCTCTGCAAGTTCACCAGTGAGCCTCACCGCAGGAGCACCAGTATCATCCCTGACAAGCCCGAACTCCCCGCTGTACATCACAGACTCCAGAGACACACCCGCTGCCTTGATGAATGCTTCTCTTGCTGCAAAACTCGCTGCGTAACTGTAGAATCTCTGCGCACCTTTCGACTCACAGTAAGCTATTTCGTTGGGGGTGAAGATTCTTGTACGGAGATGCTCAGACTCTAAAGCCTTCTGCATTCTCGCAACCCTGCACAAGTCTACGCCTATACCCGCAATCACTTGAACAGACTCCTAAATTTTCCCAACAGTCCGGAATCGCCGTCATTCTCATTCACTGGTGCTTTCATCTCGTCAGCAAGTGCCTTGATGATCTCGCGTTGTTTGTCGGTGATGCTCTTCGGGATGTCGATATACACATGCACGTACAAATCCCCCGAAATGTTCAGCGGCGAATTGAGTCTGGGCATACCCTTACCCTTGAGCTTGAGGACTTCTCCGTGCTGAGTGCCTGCCGGAATCGTGAGCTTCTCGATTGTGCCGTCAAGTGTCTTAATCTCCGTGTCAGTACCTAACACAGCCTGCGGGTACGTGATGAGCAATGTAGTGTGCAGATTCTCGCCGTCGCGCTCAAAATTCCGGTCAACCTCCACGTCAATCACTAAGTACAAGTCCCCAGCATCTCCGCCGTTGATTCCGTCCTCACCTGCTCCGTGAATCACAATCCTCATGTTGTTCGCAGCACCGGGAGGAATCTTTACGCCTCTGGTCTGCTTCTTGCGGACTCTGCCTGTACCGTGGCACTCGTCGCATTTTTCCTTGATGACCTTTCCCGTACCGTGACACTCCGGACAAGTCGTGATGCTCTCAAACACTCCGAACATGGTCTGCTGCCGCTGGCGGACGTTGCCTTGACCGCGACACTTCGGGCATGTTTCGGGTTTAGTGCCTGGCTTTGCGCCTGTGCCTTGACAGTGCTGGCAGGTCTCGGACTTCGTGAACTCCACGTCACGGCTAACTCCCTTCATTGCCTCAAGCAGAGTAATGTGTATGATGGTCTCGATGTCCCTTCCTCGCTGGGGAGCATTGGGGTTCATGCGTGAAGAGCCTCCGAATCCGCCGAAGCCTCCACCGAAGCTGCCGAACAAATCTCCGAACAGGTCGCCGAGATCCACACCGCCCATTCCTCCGAAGGGGTTGCCTACATTTCCGCCGGAGCCTGTCGTGCCGAACTGGTCGTAACGTGCGCGCTTTTCCGGGTCATTCAGGACTGTATATGCAGCGTTGATCTTCTTGAACTTCTCCTCATTGGCTTTGTCGCCTGGGTGAGTATCTGGGTGATGCTTCTTGACGAGTTCACGATATGCCTTCTTGATTTCGGCCTGTGATGCATTTCGTGGGACTCCTAAAATTTCGTACAGGTCTTCCAAACTTTACACAACACCTTCCTAAAATTTAACCCCTCCCGCAAACTTGAGAGGGGCATACATAAATATACTTTTTGCGTGAAAACTAGCGTGTGCGTCTTCTCTGGGTATTTCTTGCAGGAGCTTCGAGTCTGCGCTTGAGTTCCTGAGCGGGTCTGTAGTCCGGATTGATCTCCAGTGCCCTGTCCGCCCAAGTGATAGCCTCGTCACGTCTGTTCCTGAGTCTCTCTGCGCTCAAGCCTGCCCAGTATGCGGCCAAGTAGTTCGCTGTAGGTTCTGCCTCGTACGCTGCCGAATAGCTCTCTAGTGCCTGAGTGATTCTGTTGGAGCTGTAGCGGGAATATGCCTCTCTCTGCATGGCGATAAGCTCTCTGCGTCTAGCTGCCGGTATCTTGTAGGTGAGGATCATTGCAGCTTCAGTGGAGTTGTTGGGGTCAAACGCTGGCAGTTCCTTTATGAGGGTCTCCATCTCCGCGACTTCTGCGGCTTTCTTTTCTGCATCGGCTTCCTTGTTGACGAGTGCGGCCTCCCTTGCAGTAAAGGCTGAAGTGTTCTCCGCAAGCTCCTGATTCTTTTTCGCAAGCTCCTGCTCTCTCGCCGTGAGGTCTGACTCTTTCTGCGCAAGTGCTGTTTCGTGGTCATCAACATGCTTCTGCGCCTCAGCAAGATTGTCTTCCTGCGCACCTACTGCCGCTTCACGTCCTGCAACTTTCTCCTCACGTCCTGCAAGTTCCGTTTGCTTTGCGTTGAGTTCTTCCTCAAGGGCTGCGAGTCTTGCACTGACTGCCTCACGTTCGGTGAGTGCTGCTTCACGCTTCACGAGTTCGGACTCTCTGACGGTGATGGCATCTGCTGCTTCTTTTGCGGAGACTTTCGCGTTGAGTTCGGCTTCACGGGCTGCGAGGTCTGCTTCACGTTTTGCGAGGTCTGCTTCACGTCCTGCGAGTCCAGATGAGGCTTCTGCGAACTTCTGGCTCTCCTGAGAAAATACCGTCTCCCTGAAGGCTAATGCTCTTTCGCGCTCATTCACTGAGGCTTCACGTCTGGCTATCTGTGTTTCTCTGCCTGTGATTACTGTGCTGAGAGAGTCTATCTCCAGTTTCCTCTTCGCGAGGAGTGCGGCTCTTGGTGCAAAATTCTGTTCTCCGTCCACTAAAGCAGCTTCTCTCTCCGCTAAAACAGCTTCCTTCTTCGAAAGGTCTGCGGCTCGTGCGTCAAGCTCATCTTTCATGCGGTCAAGTTCTGCCTCACGTTCTGCCAGCTGATCTGAAGCGGGGTTTGCGTCTGCGGATGCTGAGTCTGCTTCTGGAGCGGTGGCTTCAGTTTCGGGTGCTGAGTCTGATTCTTGAGTTGGGGCTTCGGTTTCGGGTGCGGCCTCTGACTCCATAACTGCCGAATTTTCTGCAACGGCTCCTTCAGGTACATCATCAGCCCATGCTATCGGACACAACAACATTACCAGCATCATTAACAGTGCTGTCTTCCTTATCATCTGCTAATATCCTCCCTGTATGTGTGAAAAATTTTGTGTGGGAATAATTCTATAATAATCACTAGTTTTTCACAAACAACCTGAGTGCCTAACGTGTATAATTACGTCATCCCAAACCTAAATTACACTCTGAGAGGAGATTTTTCACATCATGTTCAAGCCTCACGGTATAGTCATCCCTGTCGTTACTCCTTTTGACGACAACGGCCGCTTCATGGAGGAAGAGTACAAGAAATTGCTGCAGTACTTCATCGACAACGGCATTCACGGAGTATTCCCGTTCGGAACATCAGGAGAGTTCTACGCGTTCGACAACGGATTTTACAGGCACGTCCTCGAAGTCACATGCGAGTATGCGCGCGGAAAAATGGACATCTACGCCGGAGCTAACCACATCACCCCTAAAGGTGCCATCGAGCTCGCAAAAATCGCCGAAGACCTCAAAGTTGACGCACTCAGCGTGTTGACCCCCATGTTCGTGAGCCAGACACAGGCCGAACTTGAGATCTACTACCGGAAAATCGCGGACGCTACCAGCCTGCCGATCGTCATCTACAACAACAAGCCCAAGACCAACGTCGGAGTCGACCCTGCAACTATCCAGAAACTTGCGCAGGTCAAGAATATTATTGCTGTGAAGGACTCCACCGGCGACATGACCAACAGCGAAGAGTACATCAGGCTCACCCGCGACAATCCAGAATTTTGCGTCCTGATGGGAAGGGACACCCTGATTTACGCGGGATTGTGGTACGGAGCAGCTGGAGCTATCACTTCTTGCGGGAATATCGCCCCGAGAATCGCCGTAGACATCTACGAGAACTTCTGCAGCAAGAACTACGACGCAGCACTTGAGGCACAGTTCAAGCTCAGCGAACTGAGAATCGCCACCAACATGGGAAGTTTCCCGGTCGTCATCAAGGAAGCACTGAACATGATCGGATACAACGTCGGGAAATGTGCGGAGCCTATCCAGCCGCTAACTCCGGAACAGCACGAAAAACTCGCAGTAGTGCTGAAGAATATCGGCCTCCTGAAGTAAGAGACATGCTGCCCCCCGAAGTTATGGGGGGTATTTTTCTGCACATGAACACCACGATTTTCACGATAGGTTATGCCGGCTTCACTGTGGGTGAATTTGTTGACGAGCTTGCCGCACACGGGGTCAGTGCAGTAATTGACGTGAGGAGTGTTCCGTTTTCACATCATGATCCGGAATATGACAGCCCTAATATTTCGCGGAGCCTGATGGAGAAAAATATACGCTATGAGAGTTACGCGAATGAGTTCGGAGCAAGACAGCAGGACAGGAGATTTTACGCTCATGCCGGCTATATGGACTTCGAGATTTTTGCGGAGTCGGGACAGTTTCGGGACGGCGTGAACAAAGTGCTGGCTGGGATGAATGACTATGTATTTGCCTTCATGTGCGCGGAGAAAAACCCCATAAACTGCCACAGGGCTGTACTTGTTGCGAGGGCTTTTCATGAGCTGGGGATAAGAGTAATTCATATTATGCCTGATGTTGATGATATAACACATGACGAACTTGAAAACATGCTGCTGGAAAAATATTGCCCTGAGAGAGTGAACGAGCTGATGTTTACGTCTGACTGGCTGTGTGAGGCATATAGACGGTGCAATGCAAAAATAGGCTGGAGACTGGAGAATAATGATTCTGTACACGATAGGCTTCACCAAGAAAACAGCGGCACAATTCTTTGAACGCATAAAGTTTCGCCGGATTCAGATGCTTGTTGACGTGAGACTCAAGAATAGCTCTCAGCTTACGAGATTTGCTCATGGAGATGATATAGAGTATTTCCTGATGCATTTGTGTGACTGCAAGTACGAACACTGCATAAATTACGCTCCTACAGATGAGCTTCTCAAGGGCTGGAAGAAAAAACGTATCACTTGGCCGGAATATGAGATACAGTATAGAGCATTGATGACTGAGAGAAATTCTGTACATGACTTCATTACGAGATATTACGGGCTGTACGAAACTGTGTGCTTGTTATGCTCTGAGCCGACTCCTGAACATTGCCACAGGAGATTATTTGCCGAGATGATTGCTGACAGCCTCAAGGAAACGGAGGTTATTCACATATGACTTCGGAGATACTGATTCTGACGAAATCGACCATGAAGGGCGGTTACTGCATTGCCGGAATAGATACGCTCTCCAAAAAATGGATACGGCTCGTACAGGACAAAGAAGGGAATCCACTCATAGGTGCATACACAAAATACCAGAATGCAGACGGACATTGTGAGGCTCTGGACGTTGTGAGAGTTGAGATTGCTGAAAGAGTCCCGCTCAAGAATCAGGCTGAAAACTGCAGGATAACAGCAGGATCAATGCAGAAAATCAGAACATGCACCGTCAAGGAAGCACTTAACCTGTATCCGCCGGAGAGTCATGCACATACATTCGGGAATGATTCTCCGTCACTCTCAGAAAACGAGATGCACGAATACGATCTACATTACTCGCTGATTTTGGTTAGTGTGAAGAATCTGACAGTGAACTTCAGCAGGCACAGAGCAGACTTCGATTACAACGGCACACGCTGCAAGGACTTCAGAATCACTGACACGAAAAACTCCGGCAAAGACAGCTTTTTGGGAGGCAGTGCAAATATTGGTGATGCGTGCTTAGTGATCAGTATGCCCAAAGTTCCGGACAGACGCACCAAAAGTTACTACAAGTTCATCGCGAAAATACTGCTGATATGAAGATAGACGCTGTGCTTATGGCCAAGTCAACCATGTGGGGAAAATTCTGCACCGCCGGCATAGATATACATTCGGGAATGTGGGTGCGGTTCGTGGGTTACGGTGACGGTGAGCCGCTGGATGACTCGCAGATGATGTTCCTGAACGATGGCGGGAGCTGTGAGCCGCTGGACGTGGCTAGAGTCCGAATCACGAAGAGAATCCCGCACAAGAATCACACTGAGGACTGCATGATTGAGCGTGATGCGTGGCTGAGGCTTGGCCGGATGACGATACATGACGTGCTGCGTGTACACCCCGAAGAAGAATACAGGTATATCTACGGCAATGACAGGGAATACCTCACGGACGAAGAGATGCGGGAAAAACGCTTCAGGTACTCGCTGATTCTGGTGAGGGCTGAGAATCTGACTCTGAGCATCAAGCAGAACTGGGAAGGGCAAAAACGAGTCAGGGCAGAATTTGTACATCATGGTAGAAAGTACAGATATATACGCGTTACTGACACAGAATATGAGGCGGAAAATGTGAGAGACGGCCAGAGAATCAGTGATGCATTTCTGGTTATGAGTATGCCGGTCAAACCCTTCAAAGGACGTTACTACAAACTCATCGCAAAAATATTCCCCCTCCAGTGACGAAGGGGGAGCAGTTTACACGTAAAAGCTACCTCACTAAACAGGGCTTCTTGCTGTCAAATTTCCAGTTGGGAATCAAGAACTGCATAGCTTCCGCGTCGTTTCTGTCGTGGCTGGGCAGCTTGTTGTAGAGTGCATTAGCCTGTTCGAGCCTCAGCATGTTCAGGGTGACTCCGAGTCCGGGTCGTTCAGGGACTTCAAGATACCCGTCATGAATCTTCGGAGCGTCATCGAGCAAATTCTGTCCGTCCTGCCAAATCCAGTGCGTATCGAGTGCTGTCGGGTGTCCCGGAGCTGCTGCACCGACTTGCGCAAACGCCGCTAACGTGATGTCGAAATGATTGTTGCTGTGACTGCCCCAAGTGAGTCCCCAATCGTTGAGGAGCTGTGCGATTCTGATGCTGCCTCCGAATCCCCAGAAGTGCGGATCTGCAAGAACTATATCCACCGCCTTCAACGCTGCCGAATGGTAAAACTGCCTCCAGTCCGTCGCGATCATGTTCGTAGCTACAGGGAGGTGTACTGCGTTTTTGAACTCGGCCATGATTTCGCGGCTGGAGTATCCGGATTCGGGGCCGCAGGGGTCCTCTATGTAGGTGAGTACGTCCTCCAGTGGCTTGCACAGAGCTATAGCCTCAGCGAGACTCCACGCACCGTTCGGGTCGATGTTGATGCGTCCTTCGGGGAATGCTTTCTTGAGAGCGACAACAGCCTTCATCTCCTCAGTGCCGGCCAAGACTCCGCCCTTGAGCTTGAAGTTCCGGAAGCCGTATTTTTCGTGAAGACACTGTGCCTGTGAGACGATCGCGTCAGGTGTGAGCATTTCGTGCCGTCTCATCCTGAACCATGCGTCGGAGCTTTCGGACTCGTCAATGTAGCCGAGTGATGGAGCTTTCTTTTTGTCGCTGACGTAGAACAGGTAGCCGAGAGTCTCGACTATGTCGCGCTGTTTTCCGTCACCGAGCAGCTCGCACATTTGGAGTCCCAGTGCTTGGCCGAGCAGGTCAAGTAATGCGCACTCGATAGCCCATTCTGCTTTGACGACAAATTTCAGCTTGGAGATGTCGAGAGTCTGGATGCCTTCGCCGTCATCTTCTTTTGCGCGTTTAGTGTGCTTGTGGATGGAGTCCAGAATGCCGCGATACTTTCCGACAGGCTGACCAACTACCAGAGATTCACAAGCTCTCAGTGCCTCGCAGGTGTAGTCTCCGCCGTGAATTTCGCCGATGCCTTGATGGCCTGCACTGTCCTCAAGAATCACGATGTTGCGCGTGAAGTAGGGTGCGTGAGCTCCGGATAGGGTCATGAGCATGGAGTCATACCCTGCGACCGGGACGACCTTCATGCTGGTGACGGTGGGAGTTTTTCCGTATGTATTACTCATAAAGTTTTACGCCTCCTTATACATAAAAACGTTGGTGTGTGTTATTTGGGCATATTTCGCCTAAAAATATAGCGTGTGATTATTTGGGCATATTCGCCTAAAAAATCCCCCCTGCAAAATTCACAGGAGGGACGCGGATTCTATTTCACTTGCTGTTACTGCGCTAACTGATCCGCTATCGTCTTGAACACGTTGTAGTACTCCGCATCATGCTTCTCACTGTCTGCTGCGCTCAGGTAGTAGGGCATCATCTCAACTTTCCTGATGGCCTCTAAGCACTCCGGTTTCTGGTGCATCTCCTGCACGATATTCTCATACCACGCAATGATCGACTCCGGTGTTCCTTTCGGGAAGTAGAACGAAAAATCGCAGTCAGGGTACACCAAATCTATACCCTGCTCCTTGAATGTAGGAATGTCCTTGATGAGGTCATATCTCTCTGCGCTCGGAACTCCCAGTGCTACGAACTGGCCGGACTCCAGATAATCCTTGCAGTTGATGTACGCTCCGGGCATCATGTCGACCTGACCGGAGAGCATTCCGACTATCTTGTCAGAGTTTGAGCCGTAATCCACAAGGTCAAGCTGAATCCCCGCAAGTTCCTGGAACTTCAGAATCTCGTAGTAGGTGTATGCTCCGACTTCGGTGCAGGCTACCAGCTCGCCGGGCTTCTCTTTTGCGGCCTTGATGAACTCCTGAAGATTCTTGTACTTCTTGGGGTTCACGTAGAACTGCTGTGCGGGGTCTTTCGCGAACGTAGGCCCAAGCGTGAACGCTGAATAGTTGTAGTCAGTTAT
>JAFTBT010000002.1 GCA_017455085.1 Synergistaceae bacterium | reverse complement strand
ATCGAGGCCGCCTGCTGCGACAACTCCGCTATATTCTGCTCCGCCGCCGCAAATTTCGTCCGAAGTGCCTCCTCCTGACGGTCAAGCCTCTCTTGATACTTCTCCAGATACTCATCTATCGAGGCTATCTGCGTGTCTATGTCGTCTATCTGCCGGGAAAGAGTCCCTTTCGTCTCCCCGCTGGCCGAACTCGTCAGCATACTCTTCACCCAAGAGTCCATGTCGTTCGCAAACATCAGCATCAATTCCTGCACTTCGTCAGAATTGTCTTCCAGTGCCTCCATGAACTTGCTCTCGTCAAACTCAAGCTCTCCGGATTTCCCGTAGTCCGTGCTGGTCGTCGCAAGCCCAACCTGAAACAATCCCGTGTACGTGTAATTCAGCTTCAGGGCATTCATCGCTGACGTGCCGGAAAGGGTTATTGTGTCGTTGCTGGTAGACGCAATCACAATCTTATCGTCAGACACAGAAGCCTTAATCAGCGGCTGTTCACGCAAATTTCCGTTCTCATCGTAGAAATTGTTGTGCATCTGGACGTTCGTGCTGTCGTTGATCATGTCAACAACATCTTGCAGCGTGTGGCTAGGCGACAACGTCAAATCCATATAGGTGCTGCCGATTCTCATCCTCAGCGTTGAGTCATTTCGGAGGCCGTTGTTCGCAAGCGTCCCGTAAATCTCTGATGAGCTGGTATTCTGCGTGAAGGAATACGTGAAAGCCTTCGCCGTCAGGTTGCGCATAGTGCTTTTTGTCTGCCTCAGCAATGCATTTCCGTGCAGGAGTCCCCAGCGCATTCTGAAGTCGTCAGAGTCAACTGTAGCTGCAGTGTCCTCGTCAAGCTGACTCTCGCTCATTCTGGTATTCATCCACGTCATCAAGTCGTTATAGCCGTCCTTGAAGGTCGTAATCGCCTCTATGGCCTTCTCCGCATCATGGTATATGTCCAGCGACACAGAGCCTAATCCCTTGAGCTGAAGCGTTACTCCCTTGAGGTTGCTGATTTCGTTGCCGTATGCCTCGCCGATATCGTTGCTGTCCCTCTGGATTTCTTCATCACCGTTAAGCGTGTTAAGCGTGATTATTGCGTTGTGTGCTTCGGTGATGTTGCTGTTCAGGCCAAGCGCGTCAATCAAGCCGTCCCCGTCATCCTCAAGGCTGAAGGTGTTTGCGTCATACTCATACTCAATACTGAGTTCATCGCCGTAATTCGGAAGGCTTCTGCTGGTCAGCTCCGGAGTCAGCCAGTTGAATGTGTAATCCAGAGAATAATTGTTGTTTGTCAAAGGGTCTCCTACTGTACCCGTCCACACAGCTTTTTTATCGATAGTGAAAGAGTGCGTAGCCTTCAGCACGTCATTTCCTGTAACGCTGCTTGACGATACGATTCTGTTGCCGTCATCATCAAGGACATAATTGCCGTCCTCGTCAGTCACGTATACCGGCTCAACCTCAAGATTGTAGTAGTTCGTATCCTCTCCGTACTGAACGCTTAATGCTCCTGTTGCTACAGTCATGCCGTAATCCTGAAGGCTCAATGTGTCGGTTGATGTGCGCACTCCGGTGAAAGATACGGTATTTCCGTCAGAGTCAGTGTGATTCAGTGTGTAGCTTGAGCCGGATACAGGGTAATACCATTCATATCCGCCGTCAGAGTCCGGAATCCAATCTACAGTCGGATTTCCGTCGTCATCTTCTCCGATGTTGAAATCTACTCCCTCGTAGAAAGTCTTTGTACCTTGAGTTATGGTGTTAGTGCCGGTTGTGAAGTCAAACGACGCTTTGCTGACGCTGAAGTTGTAGCTGTTCTTTGGGCGCGTGCCTGTATATGTGCTGACTTCGCCGTCCTTCGAGACCGTAATAGTGTACGTGCCTGTGCTGCTGACATCCTGAGCGTTCCACTTTGACCGCTGCACCAGAGTCATGCTGCTTCCGTCGCTGATGAGGTCATAGATTTTTGTGCGGCCTCCCTTTACGACAGTAACGGTGTAGTCTCCCGCGTCAAGCACAGAGCCGTCATCCATCGAGAAAGCTGCATATCCGCTGCCGTCATCGCTGACCGTGAATCCGGTGACAGCATTTCCGTCAGAGTCAGCCGCAGTGATTGACGTGGGGCTGTCGAAATTTCCGGTATACAGCGGAGGAATTGTAGTATCTGTGTTCCACGTGATGACAGCATAGCCGTTTGGGCCTTCACTGACCGTGAAATCCGTACCTTCCTCGAAAGATTCCGAGCCGTTTGTGATTCTGACTGATGCGCCCTCAAACTTTGAGTACAATGGCTGATCTAGCGTGCTGTTGACGTTGATAGCGTCTGACGCGGAACGCTGTATTGCGTCCGGCATACTGAGGACTTCTCCGCCGCCTTCGCCCTTTCCGGTGTAGAGGAGGGTCATTGTTTCGGTACGTGTAGGGGAGTTGAGCCACGTGATTACGGGTGCGCCGTTTCCGTCATCCGTGATTCTGTAGTCAGTTCCGTATGTGTAGGTATCCACGCTGTCAGATAGTGTGAAGATTTTTGCCAGAGCAGTATCGACTCTTTCTTGATAGTCAGAATCGCTCTCAGTGGTTTTCTGTTTTGACACGCCCGCGTCACTGAGAATCTCCGAATACGTCAGATCTGCTCCCGAAAAACTGGACAGCGCAGTAGTTGAGTCGCCTGCTGTGCAGTCTGCTGTAGCCTTCAGTGCGGAGAATGACTCGTAGTACAGCGTGTAGGATTTGCCTTCTTCGGGCTGGTTGTGGATGATCCAGCTGAT
>JAFTBT010000087.1 GCA_017455085.1 Synergistaceae bacterium | reverse complement strand
TTGGAGCTTTCTGATGACGAAAAAGTGATATACGCTCTGATTCAGAAGAAAGGTCATAGATTGATGGATGACCTGATAGCTGAGAGCGGAAAGGATATTGGTGATGTGACTATGGCAATAGTTATGTTGCAGGCTGAAGGGTTGGTAGTTGAGGCTGGAGGCAGGTTTTCTGCGGCAAACTAGAGACTAGAAATTTAGACACTATCAGCAATAACATATTCTTTTAGTCTGTGCTTATCCGTGAAGCTATTTCGCGCAGAGTTATGGTCTTCATTTTCGCCTCTAAAGTGTCCTGAATCTCGTCAAGTTTTCCGTCAAGAGCAGTGTGTATATTTTTTCCGACTGGACATTTGGTGCTAGGGTTCTCGTGAAACCTGAACAGCTTACCTTTGACACTTTCTACAGCCTCGTAAACGTCATAGAGTGTTATATCCTCCAAAGGTACGGCCAAATTTACGCCAGCTTTCCCGCGCGAAACATCAACCAGTCCGGCAGCTTTGAGCTGAATTATCACCTGCCTGACGATTACGGGGTTGACACCTACGCTTGAGGCGAGAAATTCGCTCGTGATGATGTACTCATCGTGAAAATAGTCTATACACTCCAAAATATGCACTGCTATAGTGAATCTGCTAGAAATCTGCACACATAACACCTCAGAATAAAAATAGCAGACTTCCGGCCGGTTCAGACCAAAAGCCTGCATGAATGATACTACAAAAATTCCTGAGTGTGATTATTTTCCAAGTACGCTGATACGCTGCTGAATGTGTGTCCCCTTCACAGCTTCGTCTACCATCGCAACAGCATAGTCCGCATAGCTTATGACACTTTCACCCTTAGCATTCACCGTGAACTCTTCACCCGCAAGAATGTATTTCCCTGTCCTTGCGCCGTCTGCCCTGAAGTCAGCAGCAGGACTCACGAACGTCCAGCGGACATCATCACGTTTCCGGAGAGCGTCAAGTTCCTTCACCTGAGCTGCAGCAATGGGCTTGTAGTCCTCCGGAAAATTCGGGGTCTGGTAGAGCTGCAATGTGTGTTCAGGGTTGACGTAGAGGCTTCCTGCTCCTCCGACCACAAGAAGGCGGGTGTTAGTGCCTGCAAGAACATCACACAGGTGCATGAGGAACGGCGTATGCATGTCTAGGGCTTCGGGAGTCCAGCCTCCGTAAGCGTTGATCACAGCATCAAAGCCCTTTAGGTCTTCGGCGGTGATGTCCAGAACTTCACGCTTGAGTGCGTGGGGTGCAGAGGTCTTATTTTCTCCGCGAACTATGGCCGTAACATCAAGACCGCGTTTGACTGCCTCGTCAGTGATGAGTTTTCCTGCTTTGCCGTTTGCACATACTACTGCAATCTTCATAGTGAAAAATTTCCTCCTGTAAATATTTTTATTACAACGCTGAAGATTTTACACTCTCACTCTGTAATGTCAATCATTACATCAATGTGAAGTATGGCGTTTCTGATACAATACATGCACTTTCACCAAATGAGGGGGTAATAAATTTATGGGTATGACAATGACACAGAAGATACTCGCCAAACATGCGGGGCTTCCTGAAGTTCATGCAGGACAGCTCATTCAGGCTAATCTTGATCTGGTGCTGGGCAACGACATCACGACTCCGGTCGCTATCAACGAGTTCAACGCCGCCGGTTTTGACAGCGTTTTTGACACGCAAAAGATCGTTATGGTGATGGATCACTTCGTCCCAAACAAGGACATCAAATCAGCAACTCAGTGCAAGCAGTGCAGGATGTTCGCAAAAAGATTCGGCATATCCCACTATTACGATGTCGGCACAATGGGAATCGAACATGCATTGCTGCCCGAACAGGGGCTTGTAGCTCCCGGCGAAGCAGTCATCGGCGCAGACTCCCACACCTGCACTTACGGAGCAGTCGGAGCGTTCTCGACAGGAGTCGGCTCTACGGACATGGGTGCAGCAATGAAGGCGGGCTATACGTGGTTCAAAGTTCCGTCGGCGATTCGGGTGAACGTTACCGGCAAAAAGAAGCCCTATGTTTCCGGAAAAGACGTGATTCTGACTCTGATAGGCAGAATCGGCGTTGACGGTGCGCTCTACAAATCGCTTGAGTTCTGCGGCGAGGGACTCTCACAGCTCACTATGGCGGACAGGCTCACGATCTCGAACATGGCCATCGAGGCAGGCGGCAAAAACGGAATATTCCCTGTGGACGACATCACGCGCGAGTTCCTGAAGGACAGAGTCTCGCGCGAATGGACAGCATACGATCCCGATCCTGACGCAGAATATGAGCAGACTGTAGAGCTGAATCTTGACGAGATAGACTGCACTGTAGCGTATCCGCATTTGCCGGAAAACGCTCATCCTGCGCGCGAAGGGAAGGACATTAAGATTGACCAGATAGTTATCGGCTCATGCACCAACGGCAAAATTGAGGACATGGAGGCCGCTGCGAACATCCTCAAAGGGAAACATATAGCCGACGGAGTGAGGGGAATCATCATTCCTGCGACTATGAGCATATACCGGGAATGCATGAAGCGTGGCTACACGGATATATTCCTAGACGCCGGCTGTGTGGTGAGTACTCCGACATGCGGGCCGTGTTTGGGCGGATACATGGGGATTCTGGCGGAAGGTGAACGCTGTGTATCGACGACTAACCGGAACTTTGTCGGCAGAATGGGACATGTCAAGAGCGAAGTATATCTTGCGTCTCCGGCAGTAGCTGCTGCGTCTGGAATTATGGGGCATATCGCACACCCTGAGGAGGTTATGTAGAATGGCAACTGCACACAAATACGGCGACCATGTAGATACTGACGTAATAATCCCTGCGCGCTACTTGGCCAGCCAGGACGAGAAAGAGTTAGCCTCCCACTGCATGGAGGACATAGACAAAGATTTTC
>JAFTBT010000086.1 GCA_017455085.1 Synergistaceae bacterium | reverse complement strand
GTCAAACGCAACAAAGAGTACTGGGGCGAAAGTATCTCTGCTTCTGATGCTCTCACTAAACCCGCTACCGACAAACGCATTACTCCCATCACGAAAATGCTCGATGATCTCATAAAGAAAGCGAAGGCGAAATAACATGAAGACTCACACTAAATTTTCAGCACTAGTTATGATTTTGGCCTGTGCTGTGTCCTCAGCATATGCCGGTGATACTATGGCGGTCGTAACAGCTCCGTACGCTCCGCTGCTGTACGCTCCGGACGGCACGCGCAACAATGACGCTATTTACGGAATGGTCATGAACGCCGAAAAGTCCGGTGATTTCGTCCTTGTGGAGATGCCCTACGGTGTCGACCCCATAGCCCCCGAAAATGTCCAGCTTGTCCCGGCAAGTGAGGCCATAGCGTGGAGGGACTCCGTGACTCATCAGGTCATTGCTCCGTTCGCGGACATTCAGTCGGGAGCATACACTGCATCATTTCCGGCGATAATCACTCTTCCTAGAGGTGCATACCTCAAAATCGGCGAGGTCAATCCTGACGATGAACGCTATGTAGAGGCCGAACTTTTCGGAGGCGTGAAAGGCTGGGTGCGCAAGCCGCTGGTCAGGCCTATACGCAAATGGATGGCTGACGGCGAAGAACAGACCCGCAAGAATCTCGTGAATGACGCTCTGCTCTATCTGGGCACAAGTTACCGCTGGGGAGGCAGGACTCCTGAAGGCGTAGACTGTTCCGGACTGATTCACGTGGTCTACAACTTGAACGGCCTCGAAGTATACAGAAACTCCCGCCCCAAAACAGGATTCCCCATCGCGCTTAAACATGTATCCGGAACTCCCGAAGACTTTCACACTCTGGAAACACTCAAGGACGTAAAACCCGGAGACACTATACATTTCAGCGGACATGTCGGAATGTATCTCGGTGAAGGAAAATTCATTCACGCTAACGGAAAGGACTTCAGCACAACTATAGCGTCCCTGATTTCCGGTGATGATGGTTTCCGTGAGGACATAGCTCGGCCAAGCGCGATTAACACTTTCGGCACGGCGTTTCCTGATGAGCCTGAAAAGCTAACTGTGAAAGAATTTTACGCAGTACAGTTTGAGTCGGCAGACCGCACAGGTTACAGGTTCTACGTCAGGGCAGAAGGTTACGCGCCGAACATGGCAGTGCTTTATCCGGAAGGTGAGAACGGAACAGCAATAGTGATTAGTGATGATATAGCATTATTACGTTTCGTGTATGCAGCTAGAGATTCGGACAAAGCTCCGGCGTATTTCTACACAAAGCCCGGAGAATATACTCCTGCTGTCGAACTGATTAACGATAAGGGATACAGACCTTCAGGAAAAACTATCAGGAGCGGTGTACGCAAGATGAAGAAATCCATAAAAGCCGCTGTAGACCCTGAAGATTCGTCTGGGTTTGTTCTGCTGTCTGACGCAGTGCCGGACGCAATACTGGAGATCCGCTACTACTCAACGTATAACTTTGTGGGAGATCGTATTGACGGCTACGAAGCTCCGATAGCTATGCTCACCAAAGAAGCAGCGCAAGCATTGCGTGAAGTCAGCGATGAACTTGTGAGCAGAGGCTACAGACTCAAAATTTATGACGCATACCGCCCGCAGATGGCAGTGAATCATTTTGAGAGATGGGCAAGAGATCTCAAAGATACCCGCATGAAGAAATATTTTTACCCAGAACTCAACAAAGATGTGCTGTTCGATCAGGGATATATTGCGCACAGGTCTGGGCATTCACGCGGAAGTACGCTAGACTTGACGCTGTTCGACATGAATACGGAAAAAGAAGTAGACATGGGCGGGACGTTCGACTATTTCGGGGAGCTTTCACACCCTGACTACAAAAAAATCACTAAGGAACAGTACAACAACAGAATGCTTTTGCGCGAAGTTATGACTAAACACGGGTTCAAGCCGCTTGCTGAAGAGTGGTGGCACTTCACGCTGAAGAATGAGCCGTATCCAGATACGTACTTCACATTCCCGCTGAAGGCACGCTAAATATGCTCAGTGTGATTCTGTCGTACCTGCCCTACGCGATGATAACCACATTCACGCCCGGCCCGAATAACTTGATGTCGCTGTACTCAGTGAGTCATGCGGGCTGGAAAAAGGGAGGCCGTGTGATTCTGGGAATAGCTGCGGGATTTGTGAGCTTGATGGCGATAGTGATTGTGTTCTGTCATGAGCTTGCGGAATATGCTCCTGAGCTGGTGAAGTATTTGAAGTATGTCGGTGCGGCATATATTCTGTGGCTGGCGGTGCATATAGCTTTGAGTCGGCCTTCGGAGTCTGAAGGGCAGACGATGAGCTTCACGAAAGGATTTCTGCTTGCGGTGTCGAACATGAAAGTGATACTGTACCTGATCACGATTTTCACGGCGTATGTGATTCCGTCCGGAGCTGGTTTTGCACAGATGTGCGCGCATGGGGCGTTCATCATAGCGACTAGTGCAGTTAGCTGGTGTTTATGGGGAGCGGTAGGAGGGATTTTGCAGGCATTTTTGGCGAAATACTGGAGGCCGTTCAACATAGCGATGGGAATTGCATTACTCTGGTGTGCATGGCAGATAGTTATGTGAAGCAATAAGTGTAATTTTTTCGGCAGAGTATGCTCATAGTTTCATGGATACCCTGCCGAATTTTCTTCAGTCTAATATTCTTGCTGACTAACGTGTGATAGCTTCGCGGGCTTCCCTTGCCTTCGCTAGAATCTCTTCAGCGTCAAGTGTAGGATAGTCGCCATTGCGGTATATCCATCTGCCGTTAATCATAGTCCCGGAAATATCCGCAGAACTCCCTGCGTACACCAAATACGCCGCTAAATTCTCCTCGTTCACGCCGATGTAGTGAGGCTTGTCCAGATTCACCAGAACTAAATCCGCAAACCAGCCTTCACGAATCATTCCCTTCTGCGCAAACCCGAACGCCCTAGCTCCCTCGTATGTCGCCATGTTCAGAACATCCAGCGCAGACACACACACTGGGTCTTTGTTCACGCCCTTGTGCAGGAGTGCGGCTGTACGCATTTCCTCCCACATGTCGAGCCTGTTGTTGCTGGACGCTCCGTCTGTTCCCAAAGCTACGGGAGTCCCTTTTTCGAGCCAGTCATTCAAGGGCATAACTCCGCTTCCGAGTTTGAGGTTGCTGCACGGATTGTGTACGAGCGTAACGTTTTCAGGCAGTGCAATTTTCGGGTCAAGATACACCGCGTGCGCAAGAACTGTATACGGCGTGTTCAGAAGTCCGGCCTCATCGAGATACTCTGCTGGAGTCATACCTAAATTCTGAAGTTCTCCATGAGTCTCCAGAAAGTGGAAATGCACTCCGAGTCCGTTGGTCTTGGCCGCGTCGGTGATGGCTCTCATGCTGTCCATCGGAACAGTGTACGGTGCGTGAGGGCCAAGCTGTACGGTGATTAATCCTTCTCTGCCGTGATAGTTCTTCGCAAGGTCTAGATTGTTGCTCAGAGACCGCTCAATCTTGCCGGGTTCACCTGCTGTGATTCCCCTGCAAAGTGCCGCCTTCAT
>JAFTBT010000085.1 GCA_017455085.1 Synergistaceae bacterium | reverse complement strand
TGCTGTTCGTGATGGCTGACGGCTGGAATCTGGTAGTTATGAGCGTCCTGAAGAGTTTTAACAACGTCCCATAGGGCAAGAGCGTGTTAATAGCTGCGTTATAGCTGAGTATATCAATTTCCGTAAAGCGTAAAGAAAGGTTGTGTGAGAAAAAATGCCAGTAACGAATTTGAGCCTGCTCGATATTCTCAGCGGAGCAATCTGGACGATGATCAGCGTGACTCTGCCGATTCTGCTCACAGCAATGATAGTAGGCCTCACCATAGGAATACTTCAGACCGCTACGTCAATACAGGAACAGACTCTAATCTTCATCCCGAAAATCTTGGCGGTGTTCGCGTGCATAGTGCTGCTGTCGCCGTGGATAGGGCAAAGAATGCTTGTCATGACCCGCGAGATTCTCGGACAGCTTGAGAGATTCATACAGTAAGACTCTTCCGCCATGAGAGGCACAGAACTTCCCGCCCAGCTTCTCGCAATCTACTTACTGCTTCACCTGCGCTATATAGGCCTCGTGTTCAGCTCTCCGGTCTTCACGTCAACCATGCCCCCGACTCCGTACAGGTATCTTTTTGTGGTGATGCTTACTGCGTGTTCGGTGGGTATCATCAAGACTGAGACCATACCCATGATCTATTTCGACGAGGTTATTTTTCTGGGTGTAGTGTGTCTTCGTGAGCTGCTTATCGGGGTTGCGCTGGGTTTTGTGTCCGCATTGCCGCTGTATGCCCTGAGGATTGCCGGTGAGCAGATCGGTACAACTATGGGATTCTCGATGGCTCAGGTGATGGATCCGACCACTCAAAGCGAGTCGAGCCTGTTAGGGCAATTGCACTTCTTCACAGCGATGTGGCTGTATTTCCGGTGGAATGGGCATATGCTCATGATTCAGGCAGTGATCGAGAGCCTAAAGCTAGTTCCGCCCGGACAGATTGCGCTGTTTCCGTCAGGGGATATGCAGCTCGGCGAATGGCTGCAGAATCTCTTCATGCTGGGAGTAAGAATCGTTGTGCCGTTTTACTGTTCGCTTGTGCTGTCAGACGTGGGGCTGGGGTTTTTGGCTAGGACAGTCCCGCAGATGAATATCTTTGTTGTGGGATTGCCGGTGAAGGTCATGCTGGGATTCTTGGTGCTGACTGCGGCATTGCCTCTTGCTATGAACTTGATATATACGAAGTTCGAACACTGGATAGAGTTTGCATTGAGCGTGATACGAGTCTGGAGGCCGCAATGAGAAAGTCTAGCCTGCACTACTCACATAATCACATCATGAGGAAGTCTAGCCTGCAATTTCCCAAAAGACTACACATGAGAAAGTTCAAGCTGCAATTTTTCGCCGAAGAACGCACAGAAGAAGCTACCCCCCACAAACGCGAAAAAGTCCGTGAAGAAGGCCGCGTGTGCATGAGCACGGACCTCAATGCTGCCGTAGGAATCATCACCGCACTTTTGGGCTTGGCCATGCTCGGCGCAATGACGTGGAGGACACTAACAGGCCTGATTCAGTTCATGATCCGCGCAATCGGAGACCAGACTATTCTGCGGGACGGGTGGTTTGCGTTCGTCTCTTGGGAGGCCATAAAACGCTACTTTGCTGCGTGGCTGCCATTGGGCGGGCTGGTGGTGCTGTTCTCGACTGCTACAGTGATCGCACAGGTGGGCTTTGCTATGACGGGTGAACCCTTCGGCCCAAAGTTCGACAGGCTCAACCCATTTACCGGCATGAAGAAAATCATCTCCCTGCGTTCGTGCGTTGAGCTGCTCAAGGGATTACTGAAGGCCTCAATTTTTGCGGTCATGATCTACACAGCTATACGCAGCTATCTTCCGTTGTCGTCAAAAACTATGCAGATGCCTCTGAATATCGGAGCAGGCCAATTCTGGGATATGCTCTGGAGTCTGGCTATGAGGCTTGCGCTTATGCTGTTAGTGATGGCTTTTGCGGACTATGCTTATCAGAAATGGGACTTCGAGAAATCTATACGCATGAGCAAGAAAGAAATCAAGGATGAGTACAAACAAATGGAGGGAGACCCCCAAGTCAAGCAGAAAATCCGCCAGAAACAGCGCGAAATGGCAAAGCAAAGAATGATGGCTGATGTCCCAAAATCTGACGTGGTCATCACCAACCCCACGCACATAGCCGTAGCTCTACAGTATGACCGCAAAATCATGCAGGCTCCTTTAGTCATCGCGAAGGGCAGTGATTATCTCGCTAAACGCATTCGGGACATTGCACAGGCGAATCTGATTCCGGTTGTGGAGAATAAACCCCTTGCTTGGGCGTTGTATGAGCATGTCGATATAGGCGAAGAGATTCCGGAGGACATGTACAAGGCCGTTGCTGAAGTGTTAGCATTTGTGTACAAACTCAAAGCGTCGTAAAATATCTATCCGTAATTTTCAGTACAGGAAGGAATATTCATGAAGAAATTTTTTGCAGTTACTATGCTGCTGTTATTGCTGTGTGT
>JAFTBT010000084.1 GCA_017455085.1 Synergistaceae bacterium | reverse complement strand
TGGGACGACCCTATGACCAACACAGACGCTAACTGGGTGCTGAACAATACCTATCTGGGGACAGAGATCGGAAAACTTGCAGGAGCATTCATCAACCAGCACTACAGCGCAGAGAAAAAAGCTGAAGTTACGATTATTGGCTACCCTCAGACAGTGATACTCCTTGAGCGCGAAAACGGAATCAGGCAGGGACTCGAGGAAGTTGCAGGCGGAAAGTACGAGATCGTAGCCACAACCGCAGCAATTGAGGCAAATGTTGCTCAGAACGCAGTAGAGACCATTCTTCAGGCACACCCTGACTGCAGAGTGTTCACTGGCATCGGCGCAGGAGCTATGATCGGTGCAGACGAGGCACTGCAGATTCACACGGGCGGACACATTCCGGAAGATATGGGCGTGTTCACGACTGACGTAACGAAACAGCAGCTCGGCCAGCTAGCAGACCCGACATATCCCGCGAAGGGCATAATCGGCTTTGAAGGCTCTGACGAGGACACAGCGAGATCGTGTGCGTCAATGTTCGCGCTGATCCTTGAGGACAAAGTAGGCGCTAAAAACGTGTTTAGAGCAGTTGCACCCATCACTGCCGAGAACGTGGCCAAGATTCAGGCAGGCATGAAGTAGAGAGATGAAGATTTTACGGGCTTCCCACTAAAACGGGAGGCCTGTTTTATGAGAGACTACGTAAGGCTGAATAACAGAACACACACTACATGTGAGTACATAAGGCTTACTCACATACACGCTTGAAATGTTATTAATCCTTCACAGAATATATTCACAGAAAGGAGGAATATCGTTACAGAGAAACTTACTGTAACGGTGGAATAATGGCAGAAGATTATGTGCTTGAACTTGAACACATACGCAAAGAATATCCCGGAGTTATCGCACTGAAAGACGTAACACTTCAGCTCAGGCGCGGAGAAATTTTAGGCCTCATCGGTGAGAACGGCGCAGGTAAATCCACACTCATCAAGTGCTGTTCCGGAGCAGTCATCCCAACAAGCGGAAAAATCAAGGTCAAGAAAGACCCCAACGGCGAAGTAAAAGAGTTCGAACGTATGACACCACAGCTCGCCGCAGAGAATGGCATTGCGATAATCTATCAGGAGTTCAACAACGTAGGGGAGCTCTCCGCAGCAGAAAATATGTTTCTTGGCCGGCCTATCCTCAAGAAAAACGGCATAGTCATTGACCGCAAAGCTATGGAGGAGGAAGCAGCAAAGGCCTTTGAGCAGCTCAACATCAAGATAAATCCGCGCACACTGGTCAAGAATCTCTCTGTAGGGTATCAGCAGATGGTGGAGATCGCCAAAGCCATACAGCAAAATGCTCAAGTGTTGATTATGGATGAGCCTTCAGCACCGCTGACCACCAACGAAGTAGAAAGCATGTTCAAGGTTGTGGAGCTGCTGAAGTCGCGCGGAGTGTCGATAATCTACATTTCTCACAGGCTGGAGGAAATTTTCAGGCTGTCCGACAGAATCGAGGTCATCCGTGACGGTGAATATGTCGATACGCTCATCACCGACAAAGACCCCGCAACTATCCCGCATCAAGTGGACGACCTAATCAAGCTGATGGTAGGGCGCGAAATGACGCAGAAGTATCCGCCGAGAAAACCGTGTGTGCGTGATGAAGTCATACTTGAGTTGCAGCATGTTACGGGCAACGGCGACGAAGATATTTCGTTCAAGGTACATGCTGGTGAAGTTTTGGGGCTTGGCGGGCTCGTCGGAGCAGGCAGGACGGAGATTGCGCAGATCATTTTCGGTTCGCGTCCTAAGGAGTCCGGAAAAATTCTCTTCATGGGCAAAGAGATTAACCCCAAATCCCCCAGAGCTGCGATTGATCACGGAATAGCTTTGCTGCCTGAGGACAGAAAACGTCACGGAGCATTACTCACGAACTCCATCAAGAATAATATTTCCATGCCGATCTATGAGCGAATCTCGAAGGCTACCGTGATTGACTCGAGGACCGAACGCGAAACAGCAGAGAAGTACCGTGCGGACATACAGATAAAGTGTCCGAGCATACACCAGCTTGTGAAGAATCTCAGCGGCGGGAATCAGCAGAAGGTGATTTTAGGGAAGTGGCTTGCGGCGAACTCGAAGCTCATAATTTTTGACGAACCCACTCGCGGAATCGATGTAGGAGCGAAATTCGAGATCTACAAGCTGATCAATGACCTAGTGGAAGCTGGAGTAGCAGTGCTGATGATTTCTTCGGAGATGGAGGAATTAATCGGCATGTCGGACAGAATCATAGTGCTGGCTGAGGGCAAACAGATGGGCGAACTCCAGAAAGAAGAGTTCAACGCAGACGTGATAATGACGTACGCATCGGGAGTAATCCCTGAGAGCAAAAAGGAGGCAGTATAACTTATGCAGGAGAATAGACTAGCAGCGGCATTCAAGCAAAACGCAATATGGCTTGTGTTCTTTATCGAGATCGCAATTTTCGCGTACTTCAACCCGAAATTTCTGAGCATTCCGAACATCGTGAACATCTCGCGTCAGGTGTCGTACTACGGCATAGCGTCAATAGGTATGACGTTCGTGATATTGATTGCGGGAATAGACCTGTCAATCGCGTCAATAGTGGTGCTTGTGAACGTGGTATGTGCCTCGCTGATGATGAAGTTCGGCTGGAACATGTGGCTTGCAATCATAATCTCTATAGTGATGGCAACACTAATCGGAGTCCTGAACGGCTTTATGGTTGCGACGATAGGCATACCGGCAATCATAGCGACATTCGCATCACAGACGGTGTTTAGGGGACTGGCGTATATTTTGTCGGGAGGTCTTCCGATTCCTGATGTGCTGCGTTACGCTCCCGAAGTCGGCCTGAACGGGAATCCTACGCTGAGTTTCTTTGCGCGGTGGTCACTGAATCACTGGAGCATATTCCCTCGTACCGGAGTGGGATTAGTGCCGATATGCGCGATAATAATGGTGATATGCTTTGCTGTGGGCAGCTTCATACTCAATAAATCATACTTCGGGAGATATTTCTATGCTATAGGCGGAAATGAAGAGGCTTCGGAACTTTCGGGAATCCGCGTCAACAAAATGAAGTACCTGATCTATGCGCTGTCAGGATTCTTTGCGGGACTCGCTGGAATAGTGGTGCTTTCACGTACCGGCTCTGCGCAGGCATCATCGCTTGTGGGGTTTGAGTTCGAGGTCATCACGTGCGTAGTTTTGGGCGGAGTGTCAGTAGCCGGAGGAATAGGCCACATGTCCGGAGTGATTGCGGGTGTGTTGATTATCGGCTCACTGAAGAGCGGAATGGTCATGGCGAACGTCAGCGAGTATACGCAGATGGTTGTGCAAGGGTTAGTCTTGGCCGTAGCAGTAGGATTTGACTGTTTCTCGAAGAAACGGCAGAAGAATTAGCATGTACGAGATTCACGAGAGCCTCACGGAATACTATGCGGAGCTTGAGCCGAAAAAACGCCTTGAGATTCTTGACGCATTGCCTGAAAGTGAAAGTGTTGATGTGGAATTTCTGCATGAACTGTATCACGACAGGTATTCGGATCACGAGAACAGAGGCCGCAAAAATGTGGATTGGTGGCTGTGGAGGAGCATATGCCTTCAGCAGTTGAACAATCGGGGCGGATTCTTCAAGAGATTCCGGAAGCGTGAAGTGAGCAAGATTCTTCAGGAACTTCGGACTGACGACACACAACACAGTGCATATCTCTATCACGAATACAGGAACGTAGCGAGGCGGTATCTTTCGACATGCAGGAGCGGGAATTACGCGAGTCGCTTTATGGGATTCCGGCAGGCCAGCGATGACGAAAAGGCTTTGCGAGCATGTAGAGATATTTGGGAGATGTCGAGAGGCATTGCGAAGAGTGATGGCGTGGAGGAGCAACTGCGAGTGTGGTGTGAGGGGTTTCGTGATGAGATTTTCGAGTATGATGTTGTCTGCCGTGAGGAGTATGCGCGGTTAGACAGCCAGCAATAGAAGGAGGAAATATAGCAATGAGTGAAATGATGACTCAGGAAGTCATGCAGGAACCAAAACACATAATCTACAGGGAAATTCCCGTACCAGAGCCCGGCCCGGATCAGGTACTCGTCAAAATCAAGAAGATCGGTATCTGCGGAAGCGATATTCACGTCTACCATGGGACTCACCCATACACTTCATACCCGATTACGCAGGGCCACGAAGTCAGCGCGCAGGTCGTCAAGTGCGGAGAGTACGCCAAAAAGTTCAAGCCCGGCGATAGAGTCGTCCTTGAGCCGCAAGTCGTCTGCGGAAGGTGCCACCCATGTTTGCACGGCAAGTATAATCTTTGCGAGAGCCTCAAAGTTTACGGCTTCCAGACCACAGGAACAGGCAGCGACTATTTCGTGGCGGACGAGCGCAACGTTACGGCACTCCCTGACGGCCTGAGCTACTCTGACGGCGCAATGATGGAGCCCCTCGCAGTGACTATACATGCTGCGAAGAGATACCCTGACGTGAAGGGCTGCACTGCTGTAGTTTTGGGCTGCGGGCCTATCGGGATTCTGCTCATCCAGTCGCTGAAGGCACTAGGTGCTGCGAAAGTTATGGCTACGGATATTTCTGACGGCAGGCTCGAGCTCGCGAAGTCTCTCGGTGCTGACGTGGTCGTGAACACCATGAAGAACGACTACAAGCAAGCAGTACTCGACACATTCGGGCCGGACAAGTACGACGTGGCGTATGAGTGTGCAGGCAGCGATATTACTATGGATCAGGCTATCCAGAATGCCCGCAAAGGAAGCACGATTATTCTTGTTGCAGTGTTCGGCAAGAAAGCGAATATTGACCTTGCAAAGCTCAACGACTCGGAACTTGACCTGAATACGTCGATGATGTACAGGCACGAAGATTTTGTAGACGCGATAAGATTCGTGCAGGAGGGCAAGATTCAG
>JAFTBT010000083.1 GCA_017455085.1 Synergistaceae bacterium | reverse complement strand
TACTCGGCTATGTTCCCTTTACCGGCAGAAGGTTCTAGTACATAGGTGATATTCTGCCAATCAAGCCCAGCTGTGATTTCTTGGAGCAGAGATTCAGGAGTGGGGTAATAATCTTCACTGCCCGTTATCTTCAGCATTGCGTTTGCCTCTCCCTTTCTCTCAACAGTTCAGGATGCTCTTCGTACCATTCTGTGATGATTGCCCAATACTGCCTCAGTGCATACATCGCTGTAAACCCTACTATAGGCGCATATCCGCAGTTAGGACATTTCAACCAATAACTATCTGCTTCCTGCCTCACTTCTACTTCACAGCCGCAATTCGGACACGGATTCAGCTCATGCATTCTCTTCACTCTCCCTTACAAATCCGGTCCATAAGGACGGCCTAATGGTTTCTCTGGCTTCACAGCGCAATATTGCCCTGCGTATTTCTGCACCAACGCATTCAATTCCTTTGCGGCTCTTATGACTTCCTGAAATGAAGTCTCATCCTCTACGTCGGTGATCCCTCGTACTCGGTGCTCCATGTCATTCACTAGCGATGATGACATCCCTCGAAAATCTCGCCAGCGTTCATACTGGCTTATCCGGATGTAGTACTCCCGCCATGCCTGACGTTCTGCTTCTCTCTGGGTCATAGTTGCTCCTTTCTGCAACAAAAAACGGGAGCTGCTTTAGCCCCCGTAACTATCCATCTTGCTAATTCAGGATGTGGTCAAGTCCGCTGCAAACTTCACGAAGCCACTCCAGATATTCAACTTCATCACGCGTCATGTTCTGCATCTCCTTCAATCCTCATCAGTAAGGCTTCATCCTCCCAGTCGCGTTTACGCCCGTCAAAAAATATCCTGTGAGCCGCTATCTCGATTACGCCGCTGATCCTTGCTCCTAACCTCTGGAACTCACCAAGTATCTCGATCAGTCCAGTTTGGTTCGTCGTCATCGTGAACTCCTTGATACCTAGTTTCCGGCAAGTCTCCACTATCGGCTGAACATCGTAATACCATAGCGTCTCATCGAAATTAAGTAACGATCTGCCGTTTCGCTTACTGTTCAGGTATGCTTTGAAGATTGCGTAGTTCACTTGCTCTTGATCGACATCGTGAACACCTTTGCCCTGTGTCCGTAGAGCTTCCCGAATATCATCGAACTCCTGAATGTGTATCGTATTCACCGTGTTTTCTCCTTTCATGAATGAAAAAGGGAGCTGTGCTAGCCCCCAAAATAAACCCTGCACAATGATAAATCAAAGCCGGTAACTTGTTCGAACAAGTCCTGCAACTGGTCGCAGTAAACATCATCGAACACTTCAATTTCGTTGATTGTGCCGCGAGTAGGTGAACTCTTGAAGAAGCGCATGATGTACGTATCTTCAGGTGTAAGAGTGATAGCGAGTCTGTTTGCTTCGCTTTCGTTCTTGGCCAGTGTCATGGTCAGGCCGTTGTTATAACCTGTGAAGTTTCGTGAGCCTGTTACGGCTGCAAAACGCCGCCCGCCAAGTTGCTGGAAGATAATTTCAGGTACGTTCATTTTTCCCTCCTTATTAGTTCCTCATGTTCCATGCATCAGCCGCTTCACTCTCCGTGCTATACCACCCGGAATTTCCGCAGCACCATTCGCATTCTGCTCGATATACAAGATCATCCGTGCGGAATACTTCATCTTCAGTCCTAATATATGCCTCATGTCCGCAGAATGGGCAGGGTTTGAGCTTAGTCATCATATACTCTCCTATTCCAGTCTTTGATAGCGTCTTCGGGGGTTTTCAAAGCATTAGTGTGAGGATGAATTTCACAATCCGGATTTTCGCAACGTATACACCATGCAGACTCTCCGAGCGGCTTTAACATTACCTCACTGCCACAGAATGGACACGGCTTAGGGTGTTTACTCACAATTACACTTCTATTCCACATGTCAGCCGTTTCCTCCCTACTTGGATAACCCCAAGTAATGCTTGCACCACAGTCTTTGCATTTCACATGACATACTCCATTTGTTTCTGTTAGTACTACATGTATACTTTGACAAAAAGGACATGGGTTAAGTTCCTCATTCACAACAGCTCTTTTGTTCCATGCTTGTATGGCTTCATCAGAGGTATCACAAAACTTAGTGTGAGGTCTAATCTCGCATCTACAATAATGATTGGTGCAAAACACATACCGCCCGTAATAGTCTAATGTTGCCTCACTTCCGCAAAACGGACAGAGCTTCAGCTTTGCATTCATGTCGACAACCCTCCCAGCACTTGGCCAAGCAGGCGGCGCAGTTTCACCAGCAAATCATCTCGTTTGTTCCACATCATCAACGCTTCTTCCCGCGTCGGGTAGCAGCAGCTTGCTGCCAAACACTCAATGCACGCGACAAAGTACAACGGTTCACCATTTCTCTGGGGGGCCTGGTATTCCCTCGCTTCCCCTCCGCAAAACGGACAGGGCTTCAGTGCCTCAGTCATAGTGCGCCCTCCTGTTCCACAACTCTATTGCTATGTCTTCGGTCTGTCCTGCAGGGCCGATTGTTCCACATACTTCGCAGTTCACACTGTAGAAGCGTTTATCAGGGAGAAGGCATAACTCGTC
>JAFTBT010000082.1 GCA_017455085.1 Synergistaceae bacterium | reverse complement strand
TGGAATGCATGAATATGTTTGCCAAACAGCCTGTAATATCTCTTATGCAGAGCTATGCAATGATTGTAGATGAGACCAGCAATATTAATCTGCCTCATCAAAGCATTATTATGGTCTGAATGATAGAGTTTGAAGCAAAACGTTTTCATGACAAAAATTATACGCTAAGGTCATTCATCCGCATAGCTGAAGCAAGGGGCTTTCTGCTTGCCATTTTGGTAAGGCTGGTAATATAAGGGCAGAAAGATTTTCGTAAAGGAGTCTATTATGCCCTCAATCACACAGTTAGACACAAGTATATGGTCCAGAGTCGCCGCCGGTGAAGTAGTTGAACGCCCAGCCTCTGCGGTGAAGGAACTCGTGGAAAATTCCCTAGACGCTCACGCAAAACGTATACGCATATCCCTCAAGGACGGAGGCAGAATCGGAATCACTGTCGAGGACGACGGAGCAGGTATAGCCTTCGACGAACTCCCTCTAGCTCTCGCGTACCATGCCACCAGCAAAATCACCAGCCTAGAAGACCTACAGCACATCATGACTCTGGGATATAGGGGAGAAGCATTAGCGAGTCTGGTTGCCGTTGCAGACGTGGAACTTCGCAGCAGACAGCCCGACTCAGAATCCGGAGGCATAATCCGCACGCATGACGGCCAAGTCACCGCACACACCCCAGTAAATTGTCCAGCAGGCACTCGCGTTCAGGTCGACAATCTATTTTCTGGACTTCCTGCGAGGCGAAAATTCCTCAAGAGCGCAGTCGGAGAGCTTAGGCGTTGTGCAGAGTTCATCAGGGAATATGCAGTGTGCAATCCTGACGTATCTTTCTCGCTGGAGCATGACGGCAGGAATGTTTTCGTGTCAGACGGTTCAGGAGACAGGGGCAAAGTCCTCGCGAATATCTGGGACTCCGGCGCAAGAATCCAGACCGTCAGCATGAAGGCAGCCCACACGGATCTGGAGTGCTGGTTTCAGGCAAGAGCAGGACTAGCAGGCAGAGGTGACGTGATGGCTTTCGTGAACGGCCGGGCAGTCAGTGATCCGGTTATCAGCAAGGCAGTCGGAAAGATCTCGCGTGAGCTCGCGGGAAATTGGACGTTGTTCTTCACGATCGAGCCGTCATTAGTGGACGTGAATATTCATCCGGCGAAGGCTGAAGTCAGATTCAGGTATGAGGGTGAAATTTACGAGACAGTCACCAATGCTGCGAAACACTTAGGCAGCCCGATGACTATACCGGAGCTTTTCTCTATGCCGTCTATGCCGCAGAATCATGCACCCATACTCTCACAAACTCCGCCGACTCCGACAACACAGTCACTGCACAAACAGCAGACTCATTCACCGAGAAATTACGCGCCACAGACACATTCATCACATAACGGCTGGAATTTTAGTGACTCGCAGGAGAAGATACTTGCTTTCCAGAATGATGCACCTGAGCCGGAAATTATGTATCTCGGACAAAGTTCTGGGGGCTATCTCGTGTATGATGACCGCGAAGCAATAATACTCGTTGACCCTCACGCGGCACATGAACGTGTGAATTACGAGCGCATAAAGTCTCAGGCCGAGTCCTCCAGCAATGTGCAGAAGTTGCTAGTGCCGATACTCCTGCACCCGACACTTGCGCTTGAGACACAGGAACATGTACATGAGCTGCGTAATGCGGGTTTCGAGATCGAGGACACACCTCAGGGAGTGGAGCTGCGTGCGATTCCTGCGGTGGGTACTGCGGAGATTGAGCCGGAGGTGCTTTTGCGGGCATCACTTCAGGCACTCAGGCGTGAGCATGATCCGGACACTAACGCTATACTTTGGCGGACGTGGGCGACTATGGCGTGCAAGGCCTCTGTGAAGCTGACTACGGAGCTGTCTCGTTCGGAGGCGTTGAGTCTGTGGCGGGAGTTGCATGCGTGTGAACAGCCGAATACGTGTCCACATGGGAGGCCTGTGATGATTGAGCTGAAGAATGCGGATTTACTGAAACGCTTCGGCAGGGAATAACTCATACTGTGGTAAACATGCGTAATGTCTTCACAATCACCCCCATAATGCGATACACACGTGTAATGTCTTCACAATTAACGCTATAATACTCTGCATTATCCAGTACTAAGGAAGTGTTTTCATGAGGAATACAGTAACGTATATTCTGCTGCTGATGATGACTCTTTGCGGCAGTGCATACGCTCAGGAATATATCGGCCGTGCTGAAGCATTGCAGACAGTACAGCTTCATCCGGAAGTCAGCGCAAGAATCACGAAGGTACATTTTTCTGAAGGCTCATTCATCAATGAGGGTGCAATACTCTTCACGCTGAACCCATCACATTTTCAGGCGCAGGTTCAGCTCGGAAAGGCCAAGCTCTCACACGCACAGGCTGCTCTTGACGGCGCAAAAAAGTACTTTTCACGTCTCAAGGCTGTGGGCAAACGCAGCGTCCCGGGTTCGGACATAGACACCGCAGAGACCGAAGCACAAAAGGCTCAAGCAGAAGTTGACGAGGCAAAAGCTGAACTCAGGCTCTCGCAGATAGATCTCGACAACACCAGAATCACCGCTCCGATTTCCGGATACATAGGCAAGGCAGAGTTCACCAAAGGCAGCTACGTGACTCCTGAAGATGTGTTAGCCTCGATAGTGCAGACTGACCCCGCAAGAATCTCGTTCGCCATGACTGACAGGGATTTTTTGATTCACAGGGACACACCAGCAGAATATGAGCTGGTACTTGCTGACGGGAGCATTTACCCGGAAAAAGCTGTGTTAGACTTCGCCAGCAACATCATGGATTCTGACACAGGCACTATAACTCTGTATCTCACCGTCCCGAACGAGACTCACACCCTGATTCCCGGCGCAATAGTCCGAGTCAGAGTCATATATCCGGCCTCAGGCTCAGGAGAGTAATGCGAGATGTTCTCAGAGTTTTTTATCCGCAGGCCAAGATTCGCAGCAGTTATCTCGTTGGTGATCATGATTGCAGGAGTGATCTGTGCGTTCCGTCTTCCCGTGAGGCAGTATCCCGAAGTTGCTCCGCCTAAGGTCGAAATCTGGACAAGCTGGCCGGGTGCTAATGCCCAGTCCCTCATGCAGTCTGTTGGTGTCCCTATTGAGGAGGCCGTTAACGGTGTGGACGACATGCTGTACATGAGTTCTTCTGCGAACAACAGCGGCTATTATGACTTGAGCGTGACGTTCAGGGTCGGGACTGATTCAGATATGGCGATGGTGAGGGTACAGAACAGGATTCAGCAGGCTATGGCCTCACTGCCGAAAGAAGTCAATGAAGAAGGAATGCACGTAGAGTCTACTTTCTCGAACCTGCTGGGGTTTGTTGCGCTGGTGTCTCCGAACTCGACGCATGATGAGCTTTTTTTGACGAACTACGCAGCAAAAAATGTCCAGAAAACTCTATCGCGTATTCGCGGCATGGGGAATGTAGGAGTTATCGGAGCGGCATATGCGATAAGAATCTGGCTTGACCCTGAAAGATTAGCATCACTTGGCCTGAGCGCGGAAGATGTTATCTCTGCGATTGATGCTCAAAACAAGCAGGCAGCATTAGGCTCAACGGGAACGAGTCCAGCATACGATTCTAACTCGCACATGGTCTACTCGCTAATAACTAAGGGCAGACTCTCGGACGTAGGCGACTTTGAGAATATAGTCCTCAAGAATGACGGAGGCAGGCTGATTCTGTTAGGGGATGTTGCGCGCGTGGAGATAGGTGCTGACGATTATATTATGAGTTCGCACTTGAGGGGCAAACCCTGCGCACTGCTCACACTTTCTGAGGGCACAAACGGAAACGCTATCGACATAATGAACGATGTACGAGCCGCCATAAAGGACATGGAGAAGGCTCTTCCTGAGGATACTGAGTTCGTGATTTTCTACGACACTACGGAATTTGTGCAGGCATCTATGCGCGAGATTCTGGAGACTCTTGTGCTGACGTTCACGCTTGTGGTGCTGGTGTGCTATGTATTTCTTCAGGACTGGAGAGTCACGCTAGTACCTGCTGCTGCGATTCCTGTATCACTGCTTGCGGCGTTCATAGGACTTTCTGCGATGGGGTACAGCATAAATCTGTTCACGCTGTTCGGTCTGGTCTTAGTGATAGGAACAGTAGTAGATGATGCTATATGTGTCGTAGAAAGAGTAATGTACCTGATGGAACACGGCATAACTGACTCTAAAGCTGCAACAGTTCAGGCGATGAAGGACGTAGGAAGCTCACTGATAGCTACGACGTTAATATTTGTGGCGATATTCGTACCTGTTGCGTTCATGGGAGGCATAACCGGACAGATCTACAAGCAGTTCGCGGCTACGATGTCGTTTGCGGTGTGCTGTTCGACACTTGTGGCGTTCACGCTGAGTCCTGCGATGTGTGCGCTGATGCTCCGGAACGTCAAGCCCAAAACTCGCGGGCTTTTTGGTGAGCTTGCGTGGTTCAACAGGCTGCTTGCTGCGAGTACTGAGGGATTCGCGAGAGTCTCCCTGTGGCTGGCGAAAAGCTCACTTGTGATTCTGGTGTGTTTTGTGTGCGTGAGTGCTGCCTCGTGGTACATACTGGGGGAAATTCCGGTGCAGTTTATACCTGATGAGGATCAAGGCGCAGTGATGGGAGGCATAAGGCTTCCTGACGGTACACCGAAGGCCAAGACTCACGAGTTCATGAATCGAATCATGCCGGATGTAGTCTCGAATGACGGGATATATTCATACGCGGCGGTTGAGGGCTTCAGCTTTCTGGATGATGACGGCGAAAATATAGGCATGTTCATGGTAACGATGAAGGATTTTGAGGATCGGGATATTACGCAGGATGACCTGATAGAGATTCTTGACGAGAAACTTTCTGTGTACTCAGCTGACGGAGATATTACTGTGTTTGCGCAGCCGGCGATCAGTGAGCTTGCAATAACGAGCGGAGTCGATCTCATAATCCAGTCCCGCGCGGAGGACAACCCCGAAAAATTAGCGTCCCTCACCGGAAAAATTGCGGACATGCTGAACGGGAATCCTGAAGTGCTGTATGCGTCAAGCTCGTTCTCTGTGGACAGCCCTCACGTGTATGTGGAGTTTGACCGGATGAAGGCGCAGGCTATGGGTGTGTCGATAGGTTCGGTGTTTGACATATTGCATGCATATTTCGGCACGTACTATGTGAATGACGTAACGTTGGACTCACAGAAGAGCAAGGTAATAATCCAGAGCGACTGGCCGTTCCGAGACAGTCCCGACTCTTTGAGCAGGATATATGTTCCCGGCGCAGAAGGCAGACAGATCCCGCTGAGTACATTTGCTACGTTCAGGGAGATGAAAGCACCGCGTTCTGTGTCGCGATTCAACCTGTACCCATCAGCAACGGTGAATATCATTCTGAATCCGGAGTATTCGAGCAGTCAGGGAATGGAGCTTGCGGAGAGAATAGCTGGAGAAGTATTGCCAGAGGGGTATATATATACGTGGTCAGGTCAGGCATATTTTCAGCAGGAGACGGCTGGAGAATTTGGGTTAGTGATCTGGATGGCGGTAGTGTTTGGATTCTTGTGTCTTGTCGCGCAGTATGAGAGCTGGAGTGCGCCGCTTGCAGTTATGATGTCATTGCCACCTGCTGTGTTGGGGGCATTGATTGGTCTGATAGTGATATATATTCCCATAAGCATATACACCCAATTAGGAATGCTGCTGCTTGTGGGACTGGCGAGCAAGAATGCGATTCTGATAGTGGAGTTTGCGAAGGAACAGAGTGAAGTTCATGGAGCTTCTGTGATGGAGGCGGCGGGGATAGCGGCGCGAGAGAGATTCCGTTCTGTGCTGATGACGGCATTGACGTGTATGTTGGGAGTGATGCCGATGGTGTTTGCGTCAGGAGCAGGGGCGCAGAGCAGGATACACGTGGGAACGGTGATGTTTTTCGGGATGGGAGCGGCGACGTTGGTGGGGGTGTTTCTGATTCCGGGACTATTTGTGATGATGCAGAGGCTGCGTGAGAGGATTCACGGGGAGGCTTCAGACTATGAAGATGATGATGAAGACGACTACGAATAGATTTACGCAGATGTTGAGGAAGAGGATTCACGGGAGGGCTTCAGACTATGAAGATGATGATGATTATTATGCATAGATTGACGCAGACGTTGAGGGAGTCAAACCTACAGACCTAAAATGTCGGAATGGCTTCCCAATCTTTCGAGTATGATAATATCTTCGCCTTCGTACCTGTACACGAGCAGCAAATCGGGGCGTATATGGCATTCTCTGCTGCCTTCTCTGTCACCGTGAAGTGCGTGGTCATGGTAAGAAAAGGGAAGCGGTAAATCTTCAGCAAGAGCATCTACAACTTCCCATAGTTCACGCTTGACGATCAGGCGATACCTTCCGCCTTCAGCACGTTGTACATCCTGCTTGAATGATTTCTTGGCCTTGACTGTCCGCATAATTATTCCTCTGGGATCAGTTCATCAAGCCATTCATGAAACTCATGAAGAGTCATAGTATCGCCGATGTCGTGTTCATCTTCATACATTGCGCATAAAGTTCCGTATGTAGGATTGCCGTATTTGTCGGTGATTCTGTCGTCATACGAGAGTACTTCTTCCTCATAATCCGGATCATACGTGAAATTCGCCCAAAGCTCGTCCATAGTCATTTTGCGAGTGGGCTCAACCCATACAGTTTTCGGTTTGTCGAGTACAGCGTTCATGTCATCATCTCCTTTGTGTGGGATATTATACTTTATGGGCAGATACCTCAGTATCTCAGTGTATCAAGTATTGTGTGAAGAATTTGCTTGCAGGCAGAAACATCCTTCACTGTCTCCGCATATCACGTACTGTGTGAATAACTGGCTGGGTAGGCAGAAACATCCTTCACTGTCTACACATATCAAGTAT
>JAFTBT010000081.1 GCA_017455085.1 Synergistaceae bacterium | reverse complement strand
GTTATGGATGGTGTTTAGCCGCCCCGTTATGATGGTGTTTAGCCGCCCCGTTATGATGGTGTTTAGCCGCCCCGTTATGATGGTGTTTAGCCGCCCCGTTATGGATGGTGTTTAGCCGCCCCGTTATGGATGGTGTTTAGCCGCCCCGTTATGATGGTGTTTAGCCGCCACATTATGATGTATACTAGCTATATCACGAATCTATATCACAATCACAATTTTATTGGAGCTGAAAAATTTACCATGCAAGACTCTTTTTCCCCGCCCGCTGATGACCTAGACCCTACTACTGCACGCCTCGCCGCAGAACTCGCCGCAAACATTCTCCCTCCACTGACTGAGTCCCTGATGTCCGCAATACCTGCCGCAGACTTCTCCGGAGCACTCGAACGCTCAAACAGGCTCGCTCAAGATCTGCGCACCAGCCTCGAAAAAGTCGTACGTTCCGGTATAGACGAAGACAGAGCAGGCAGAAGCGTACTCATGCAGTCAATCAGCAGCGTATTGGAGGACATATCTACGCTGAAGAGGTCTGCCGAAAAATTGCCAGCAAGTATTGACTCTGCACTAAAAGCTAAACCAGAAGCACAGACTATAGACACTCAGGGGCTGGAGAAAAAACTGGACACTATCACAGACATGCTTAATGAACTTATTCACGGAGTAAAGAGTTTTGGTGAGGCATATGCTGCAGACAAGGAACAGCATACTCCGTTGGTGGCTCAGCATATATATTCGGGCAATGACGCTCAGCTTGAACAGCTCGTAAATTCCTCACTGCCTGACCTTGAGGGATTATTGCGGGCGAATGCTAAGGCACAGAGCAAGGAACTAGAGGACTTTTCGCGGGAAGTGTCGGCACAGTTGACGCAGAATAATACTGCACTGATTCATGAAGTGAGTGTGAAGGTAGCTGAAGAGATAGCGCGTTATGCTGAGGAGATGACGAACACCCTCAAGAAAGAGAGCAGGGGAGAGCTTGAGCGGATGGCAAGGGCGTTGAAGATTGTGATGCTGCTTTCTGTAGGGAGTTTTGCGATGGCGGTGATAGCTGTGGTGATGCTGCTGAAATGAGGTGTTGCCGGAAAATATTCATGTCTCTATCTGATGCCTATATGTTACAATTCTAATACTTCACAATAATTCACAATCAACATCATTTTAATGAAAGGAGGACACGTTACAGAGACTTTAGCTCTTCAAGTTTATTTCCTAGCTAACGATTGGTATAACCTGCCTTAATTGGTGTCTCATTGAGAACTGGGTATAGGCAGTTGGACAGAGAAAAATGCTGTTATATGGTTCTGTCTGTGAAATACTCAACCTTATCAATGCGTAGAGAATTATATACCCGTACGTTAGCTGGGCAGCCCATGCTAGGCTGGGACTGGAGCCTTCGGAGCGTTTCACCAAACGTAAGTAGCCAGTTTCACCAGTGAAAGCGGACGCGTTGAACAAGGAATGAAGCATACAGAAATGTTATAAGTCTTCTGTAACGGAATAACTATGTCCAAAAAATTATTTGTGTTTATTCTGCTCGTTTTTGTGTTAGCCGCTGTTGCTTCCGCCGATGAACTGTCCCTAAGCGATGTGAACAACTTCCTCAACACATCAGCCCGTCTCGGTGAAGGCACAAAAGCCAATCAGGTCGCCGTGATCCCCTTCAACCACATAGACGGCCCAAAGGAAGAGGATCTATTTTACGCGTTCGTCCCGTTCAAGTATGTAGCCAGAAACTACGTGAAGTATCAGATCACATTCATAGCCTGCACATGCCGCCCAGCAGACCTCAATGTGTGGTCGACAGCGTATGTTGAGCTGACGTTGCCCTCCAGCGGGAAAATCGATGACGCAGAAGTGAAATTCCTCAGCTACGACTCTGACTCCACTGGCCACTATTTGGGGGGATTCTGGGGAGACAGCAACCCTTCACCGATAGCACCTAAAGCTACGTATGAGAAGTTCAAGGCGGAGATGTTCCCTTACTTCATCGGCAAAAAGTACTCGGAGCTGAAGGGCTATAACGAGATCAAGGACTTCAAGGACTTCGACGTAGACGCGTGGACAGGTGCAACAGTTTCGTCAAACAATAACCTGCGGGCGATTCAGGCACTATTCGCGTATCATGCAACGGACTCATTTTTTGACGGAGACCCTGCGGCAGTGGAACTCAGGAAGATTTTCGAGGGCAAGAAGGCAACCGCAGCACCTAAAGCCAGTGTAGCAAGTGCTGTGAAGGAGACTACGGAACTTCCTGCGCCGGTGGACACCACGAAGAAGTACAAGGCCAATAAGGACGACACTGAAGACACGATATGTGAGCCGGGAAACTTTGGGCCGACGTGTTCAGCGATCACCAACGAGAACTTGAAGCAGTATCTTGGCCGGAGCGATGTGATGTATATAGACATCCGGGAGTTTGAGGACTACTCTAAGAAGCACCTGCGGAATTTTGAGTGCATACCGTACCTTGCGCTGATCTTCAACGCGGACGCACACAAGGACTCTTCACTGCCGCAGCTGTATGGTGGAACGACGGATGAGCCTGTGCCGGTGTATAAGGAGTCTGACGAGATATTGGCAGCCCTTTTCCCGAAGAACAAGGTGATATTCTTGATGTGTCAGGGGGGCGGAAGAGTAGGAAACCTGATGAAGATTCTGAGTGCGAGAGGCTGGGACATGAGCAAGGTGTACAACATTGGCGGCATGGGGAACTATGCTGGTCCGGCGTATAGGGATATTACGATGGATGCGCCGGAAGTGACGCTGAAGTGTACGTATAGTTTTTCTGGACTGACGAGGATAGCGCAATAGCAGTAGTGTGCTAGTAAGCGATGTAGAGAGAGATTCCCCCTTTAGTTTTGAGCTGGAGGGGGAAATTTTGTGCAGTAATAAACGATAATGATGTATATATCCCAATTCACAAAATAATATGGAGGCAATAACGATGAAGAAGAGTTTTTGCAGGTTGATGTTGCTGGCGGTAATGTTGCTGGCGGTGTGTAGTGAAGGGTTTGCTGACGTGGAGATCAACGAGACTAATTTCCCTGATGTGAACTTTCGGGAATATGTTAAATATAATATCGACAGCAATAACGATGATGTACTTGATGGTGCCGAAATTGGCATAACAACATCAATGGATGTAAGTTATAAGTCTATATCTAGTCTGAAAGGCATAGAGTTTTTAGTAAAACTTACTCATCTGAACTGCTCTCACAATAAATTATCTGGTTTGGATGTAACACAAAACACAGCTTTGAAGGTATTGGACTGTTCTAGTAATCAATTAGTGATACTTTATTTGGACGAAAATTGGGCGTTAGAAAAAATATTTTGTGATAACAACAGGTTGAAGAATTTAAGTTTACGCAGATTTTCTAGTTCTAATGAAACACTAAGAACTCTGCATTGTTTCAATAATAGATTTCATGCTGTCCAACTTGGAAATTATTTTAGAGCATTGGAGGAATTGTATTGTGATTTTCCTGTATAGAGTAAAGATAATGGCTTTGATTTCAATTATACTGACTTCTGGACTGACTATAATTTTGGATTAAGAAATAATGGAGGGACTGCTGAAGCAAAATACGCATATGTTGATAATACTGTACCTTCAACTACATACACCTCTGCAGATAAATGCATTATACATTTTTCGAATCCTGACTTAAAACAGCTTGAATATATTAAAATTGGGTTAGCTACCGGAAACTCACATGTAATATATTCTAGAACAAGTGTTAGGGTGTATCCTGCTTATGGTTCATCAGCTTATTCTGGGGATGTAAATGATACGGATCACACTGACAGCTCCGCCTCGTCAACTCCCATCATCACAACCTCATCCCTCCCCTCCGCCTCTGTCGATGTCTCCTACTCCGCAACACTCTCCGCCATCGGAACTTCCCCCATCACGTGGACTCTTTCCTCCGGATCTCTGCCTACCGGCCTCACTCTCGACTCATCAGGCACAATCTCAGGCACTCCCACAACCCCCGGAGCATTCCCCTTCACCGTCACTGCCTCAAACTCCGCAGGCTCCACCTCCCGCCTCTTCACCATCATCATCCCCTTCACCGCTTACCGCTCACCAAAAATCACTACCGACTTTCTCAACACCGCATACACCTCCTCTCCCTACGGCTTCAAGCTCACAGCCTCAGGCACTACTCCCCTCACGTGGTCTCTGGCTTCAGACTCATCACTACCTGACGGCCTCACACTCACCACTTCGGGCTACATCTACGGCACTCCTACCACAGCAGACACCACACCCTTCACCGTCTACGTCACGAACTCCGCAGGCTCTACCTCTAAAGATCTCTCCATCACCGTACTAGAAGCCCCAACAAAAACACGCCCCGCTATCCTGCCAGAAAACCCTTACCCCGCTACTCAAGGTGAAGAATACATCTGCCAGCTCATCGCTCTAGGGACTCCTCCATTCACATGGACGGCCAAGAAAAAACTTCCCAAAGGTCTCACAATGACCGATTCAGGACTCATCACCGGCACTCCCACTAAAGCAAAAGCCGCCAAAATCTCCTTCACCGTCTCAAACGATTACGGCAAAGAAACCAGAACACTCACACTCAACGTCTGCAAACTTCCAGAAATCACTACACAAGCCCTCAAGGACGCTACTGTTGCAAAAAAGTACAAGGAAACCATCAAAAGCTCTGGCTCCAAACCCCTCACGTGGGAACTCGAAGGCCATCTTCCGCAGGGAATCACTCTGTTTGAGGCAGACAACGCAAAACTACTCGGCACTCCTCCCACAAACGACTCCGGCATGGTTCGCGTAACTCTCAGCAATCCCGTCGGTGAGGTCTCCAAAGTCTTCACCCTCAACGTCAACGCTATATTTCCCAAAATTTCCCCCAAATCCCTAAAGGCTGGCAAGTTCGGAAAACAATACTCGAAAGCCATCAAGGTTAAAGGCACTGAGCCGATAACTCTGCTGCTCTCTGGAGATCTGCCGGAAGGGTTATCTATCGTTCGACACCAGCACCAACAAAATCACAGGCACTCCTTCCGAAGTCTGCACCGACAGAAAAATTACTGCCATTGCCTACAACATCGCAGGGGTTGCATCAGTCGACTACTCACTCACAATCAAGGCCATTGCTCCGAAAATTACCACTAAGAAACTTCCGGACGCTTCACAGGGAAATGCATACAGCTTTGACCTCGCAGCTACTGGCACTCCGGCGATAACATGGTCAGCTACAGGACTGCCTTCGGGCTTGAGCATGAACACCAACGGCACAATCTCAGGGACTCCCACACAGTCAGGAAAGTTTTCGGTGAAGGTCAGTGCTGCAAATTCGGCCAAGACCGCAAAGAAAACCTACAAGCTCACAGTCTCAGCAGCTACTACACAGCAGGCAGCAGAAAGTGAAACAGGGTATATGTTGCAGAATGTCTCTCGTCATGGTGCAGCTATAGATGACGTTGATGTGAATGATGTTGTTGATGTGAATGTGCATGATGTTGTTGATGTGATTGATGTTGTTGATGATGTGAATAATGATGTTTTCACCGGAGAATATACCATTGCTGCGGAATTGGGGACGATCAGCGTTGACGAGTCAGGTATGTACGACTTCACAGTAACTCTCAGTGATGACACCTACACCGGCAAAGAATTATTCTACTTGGCCGGAAGCAATGAGCCTTCAGAAGACGACACTATCGCAGAGTTTTATGATGATACAGGCAGCCCCCATATCTACAGTGCCGGAAAACAAAATTATCACCGTGTCTGTGTGGCTCAGGAAAAACATAATCTATACACCCTCCATAGCTATAAAGCACTAACGCACAAAAAATCCCCCTCCGGTTTTTCCCAAAGGGGGAGCAAATTTTTCGACTGCTAGCGTTTGTGTATGCCCAGCTTCGTCGCAAATATCCTCAGCATGAACGTCACCAGCCGCAAATTCTTCCGCCAACGTGATGGCTCTTGCAGCATCCTGTACAGCCACTCAAGCCCCACCTTCTGCATCCACACAGGCGCACGCTCAAGTTTCCCGCTGAACACGTCAAACGCTCCTCCGACTCCTACAGCAAGTATATTCCCAAGCCTCTCACGGTGAAGCGCAACCCACTTTTCCTGTCTGGGCTGTCCCATCGCAGCTAGCACTATCTTCGCTCGACTCTGCACTATCGCGTCAGGAATCGCAGTATCCTCAACGTCAAAATACCCGTCCCTCGCTCCCGCAACTATCAGGCCCGGAAATTTCTCCTGCATCGCTTCAGCACACCTTTCGGCAGTGTCACCAACCGCTCCAATAAAGTACACCGGCCATTTCTCCGCGCTGGCTGTCCTGCAAAGCTGCTCGGCGAAGTCTATTCCCGCTACACGTTCCTGCACCGGCTGGCCGAGTATCCTCATTCCCAGACACAAGCCAGATCCGTCCGCAAGCACCATCGCAGAATCTTTCACGATTGCCGCAAATTCACTGTCATCTATCACCGTCTCCATGCCTATAGCGTTAAGAGTCACTATCAAGTTCGCAGAAACACTCTCAGGATTCAGAATCAGGCCGCGCGCTTTCGACACAGCATAATTCATCGATACATTGTCGAACGTTACGCCCCACAGTTTCGGGTGGGTGATTATGGGCTTTTTCCGTGCACGCCTCACCAACAGCACAACAACAATAATCACTAACGCTATTCCCCATTGCTGCCACGCCGTAGCTAGACTCGTTATCGCACACAGCCCCGCTACTGACTGCACAGCTTCAGGGTGTTCTATTCCGCCGTCGAGCATATGCCTGTAGATTCTTCCGGCCGTGTATCTCTCCGGAGGGTTGTCGATGAGTATGCTCTTCACGAACGCGCAGAATATCTCCACCGCAGGAATCGCGAACAGTCCCAGCGACATGAAGAACACTGTGCTTAACACGATACCTTTGCTCTTGCCGATAATGGCCGTACCAGCAACGAGAAAACCCCACATTGACGCTAAAGCCTTGCCCGCCTGACGGTACATGTTCCCGAATCTAGACCAGAACGCTACAACCAGCATAACCCCTGCCCACGCCATGAAGAGATCTCCTGCATGAGTCACAATGCACGCCGAGAGCATCAGCACAAACGTCACGGCCAAGACATGCCCGACAAGTCCCGGGATCTCGTCAAGGTACCTGAAGATGAACGGGAAGAAACTAAACCACGCTGTACCCGCAATGAACGAAAACAACGGAGTCAAGTATATATATTCGCCGTCAGGAAACCTTATGAAGTGAACAGCAGGCCCAAAATATGCACACACTGCCCCGATCACAGGATACAGCAGCCGCCAGCGTGAGTCGTCATAGATATTCTCAGCTATGCCCGCAAAACACGCCAGCATTGCCCCGCACACAACTACTCTCGCTTCAGGACTCCCGAACCATATCGCCAGCACCAGCCATGCCCCAACAAGAAATATATCCCGAAAATACCCGTACTGTTTCGCTGGAAGTATGTTCTTGATGAATCTTTGCAGGCCTATGCACAGCCCAGACATCAGGACACAGCCGAGTATCAGCCACGAATTAGCGTGCAGTAATTCTCTCAAGGCCGTCCATGTATGGCACGAGAGCCTTCGGAACGGTTATGCTCCCGTCTTCGTTCTGGTAGTTCTCAATCACGGCTATCAACGTTCTTCCGACAGCTATACCCGAGCCGTTGAGGGTGTGTGCGAATCTTGGCCTGCCTCCGTCTGCCGGACGGTAACGCAATCCCATTCTGCGCGCCTGGAAATCCTCACAGTTTGAGCATGAGCTGATCTCCCTGTACTTATTCTGCGAGGGCAGCCACACTTCAAGGTCGTATGTTTTCGCCGAGCCGAAGCCTATATCTCCGGAGCAGAGATTCACGACATGATAGGGCAGTTCCAGAATCTTCAACACGTCCTCAGCGTCGGAAGTGAGCTTTTCGAGTTCGTCGTAGCTGGTCTCAGGAGTGCAGACCTTCACCATCTCCACCTTGTCGAACTGATGCTGCCTCATGAGTCCCCGGACATCACGCCCCGCACTTCCTGCCTCGCGCCTGAAACATGGTGTGTATGCTGTGTAGTACTTGGGGAGGTCTTTTTCCTCAAGGATGCTTTCACGGTTGAGATTCGTCAACGGCACTTCTGCAGTCGGGATAAGCCACAGATCATCATTCTGGAGCTTGTAGAGATCCTCCGCGAATTTCGGGAGCTGTCCTGTTCCCTCAAGAATTGCCGAACGCACCATAAACGGCGGCTCAACCTCGAGATACCCGTGCTTCTTCGTGTGAAGGTCAAGCATGAAGTTCGTTAATGCTCTCTCCATTCTTGCGCCGAGACCCTGCAGTACGGTGAATCTGCTCTGCGCCAACATTACGCCCTTCTCGAAATCCATGATGCCCAACGCTTCCGCAACATCCCAGTGAGGTTTAGGCTCAAACGAGAATTTTCGGGGTTCTCCCCACGTGCGGACTACAGGATTATCGTTTTCGTCATTGCCGATCGGAGTGGTGGTGCTTAACCTGTTGGGAAGAGTCATCATGTGGCGTGATAGTTCCTCCTCAACCTGCGCAAGCTCAGAGTCGAGCTCCTTGATTTTTTCGCCCATAGCCTTGATTTCTGCCTTGAGGGCGTTCACGTCAAGTTCAGGGTGATTTTTTGCCATGCCGATTTTCTTCGAGCCTTCGTTGCGTTTGGCCTTGAGGTCCTCAGTTTCGCCGATGATTCTGCGTCTGCGTTCGTCAAGCCCCGCCAGAATGCCCAAGTCAAAATCATGATGCCTATTCCTGAGCATTGCGGCGTACTCTTCCTGATTCGCTAGTATGTACTTGATATCAAGCATTAATATCTAATCTGCTGTGTCAATGAGCGATAAAGCCATCTCCAGCAGAATCTATCCTCCTTTGTTAATTATGAGTGATACGTATTATAAATGTACAGCTAATTTGCCTCAGCACTTGGCCGATGTTGTCTCCGCGTCATTATTCTGTTTACGGATGTTGCGCAGTAAGTTAGCCATCTCGATAGCTCCCACAGCACAGTCTGCTCCTTTGTTGCCGGCCTTGCTCCCTGCACGGATGAGTGCCTGATCCAGTGTGTCACACGTCAGGACTCCGAACAGCACCGGGACTCTGTGGTTCAGGCCGACGCTTGCGAGACCTTTCGAGGCCTCAGCGGCTACGTAGTCGAAGTGCGGGGTGTCTCCGCGAATCACTGCACCGAGTGCGATAATTGCGTCATACTTGCCTGTGAGTGCGAGCTCCTGAGCGACTAGTGGCAGCTCCCAAGCTCCGGGTGCCCAGAAAATATCTATTGCGCTTGCTGAAACATCATGGCGGATGAGTGCGTCTTTTGCGCCGTCAATGAGCCGGGAAGTGACCAGTTCGTTGAAACGTGATGCGACTATGCCGATGTTAAGACCTGTGCCGATTAATTTACCTTCTGTGATTTTCACGTGTGTATCCTGCTACGTAAAAAGTGTAATAATGTGCTGTTACACTCTTTCGAGTATTCCTCGTTCAACCTGTCCTCTTTGGCCGAAGCTACTAAAGTTTGTCCGACAGTCCGGAGGCTTGACTTCCCGACTAGCCATCGGTAGTGATTTGCTTGTTACAGCTATCATGTTTCGATATTTATAGTGCTTTGACTTGCACTACCCACCCTCTAACCCTGTGTAGCAGATTCTAACCTCCTTTATAGAATTTTGTCTCGATTTTTTTTTACGGATTAGAGTACGTTATTACACTAAATCGACTTCTAGCTATAGCTCCTTAAGCTGTGAATCAAGAAATGAATTATACTCGTTGTGAACTATAAGCCTAAGATATGCCCCATTCTCTGCTCTTTGGTGCTGAGGTACTTAGAATTATACTCGTTCGGCGGAATCAGTATCGGGACTCGTTCAGTAATCTCTATGCCGTATTCTTCGAGGCCTGAGATCTTGCCGGGATTGTTCGTCATAAGGCGTATACGTGTCAGCCCTAAGTCCTTGAGTATCTCCGCGCCTGTGCCGTACTCTCTCATATCCGGAGGGAATCCCAACGCAACATTAGCGTCCACAGTGTCGAGCCCTTCGTCCTGAAGCTGATACGCCCGTAACTTGTTGAGCAGGCCGATCCCGCGACCTTCTTGACGCATGTAGAGCAATACTCCGCGTCCTTCTTCGGCGATCATGCTCAGAGCAGTGTGGAGCTGTGGGCCGCAGTCGCAACGTAACGAGCCTAATACGTCGCCGGTGAAGCACTCGCTGTGTATGCGGGTGAGGACGGGTGAATCTGTGAGTATGTCACCCATGACGAGGGCTAAATGCGTGTGGGGATCGTCGTCCTGAGTGATACTCCTGTACGCGCTGACGCTGAAGACTCCCCATTGTGTGGGGATGGGGACGGTTAATTTTTTCTCTACGCGCTTGTATGCGGATTTAGTTATGATTATCTCGTGATTATGTGTATGGTGACTCAAATATTCTCATCTCTCTTTGCGGGATAATCTTAGCAGAAATATGTTATCTCACCAAAACGCTTACGCCACTCCTTAATGATAACATCGCTGTCTCTCTCTATGTCATCAATGAGTCTCCTTAATCCTGCTTCTGGAATCCTAGAGTTATTATTACACACAATAACTTTTCCCTCACTTGTTATCCACAGCTTTGTAGCATTTGCGGCTGGCTGCCCTACAGCAACATGAACATGGACAGGTTCACGCGGTTCACCATCGTTTGTCCAGAAATAGATGATATAGCTGCCGATTCTAAAAATAGTTGGCACAGGTAATTCCTCCGTCTTGAGCATACTTCATGAAAAGATCTTCATGCTTTGTTACAAAAAGCTCCAAGAACTGCATTTCCAAGTATGAATAGCCGTTATTCTCCCACCTGTATGCTGGCAGCCAACATGTAGCATCGTGAAATCCTCCGTCCACAGGAGTCTCGATACAGACTTTTACAGTGCCGTCCGGATACATTTCGGAGTGAGTAATTTCTGTGTCATCGTTCAGGGTCATGAATGGGTACATCATGCTTCGTGTCATCTCCTTTTGCTGGGTATATTAGCATAACGGGCAGAAAACGTAATATCAGCCTATGATTACGCCTGAGTATCCCAAACACAGAGGCATATACTCGTGAATAACAACATACATAGCTACGAGACACCTAACGTATATTCAGCAATAACATTCGGAGTGTAACAAACACAGGAGCATATATTCATGAACAGCGGCATACTCTGCAATAACTTTCATGGTATAATCACATCACACAATCCCAAACACAGAGGCATATATTCATGAACAGCGGCATACTCGGCAATAACTTTCAGGGTATAATCACATCACACAATCCCAGATACAGGAGATATTTTCATGAACAGCATACTAAACTATGAGTCAGTCGCGCTCGATGAACACGAAAATGCATTACTCATCCTCGACCAAACACGCCTCCCAAACGAAATTATCACCCTTCACCTCACGGATATTCACGACATCCGCAACGCTATCTATACCCTTCAGGTCAGGGGAGCTCCAGCAATCGGGATCGCCGCAGCTTTCGGACTCTACCTCACCGCAAAGAACATACTCGCTCAAAAACCATCACAGTCTCACGAGTCATTCTTCTCACAGCTCCACAACGCTAAAGACTACCTCAACTCCGCACGTCCCACAGCAGTAAATCTCTCGTGGGCACTCACCCGCATGGAGAATACTGCCCTCCAGAATCGCGACAAACCCATTCCCGAAATTCTGGAGCTGCTTCACCGGGAAAGCATAGCCATCAAGTCCGAAGATATCGACATGTGCCGCAAGATCGGCGAACACGGATTAACCCTCATTCACGACGGAGACGGAATACTCACGCACTGCAACGCCGGACAGCTCGCGACCTCAAAATACGGAACAGCTTTAGCTCCGATACACTTGGGACGTGAACGCGGAATGAATTTCAGAGTCTACTGCGACGAAACACGCCCGCTGCTTCAGGGTGCAAGGCTCTCGACGTTTGAGCTGATGGCTGACGGTGTGGATACTACACTGATATGCGACAACATGGCTTCTCAGGTCATGAAGGACGGGAAAATTGATGCTGTGTTCGTTGGGTGCGACAGGGTAGCCGCTAATGGGGATGCCTGCAACAAAATCGGGACGTCTGGCGTGGCGATACTTGCGAAGTATTACGGAATACCCTTTTACGTTCTTGGCCCTACGTCAACTATCGACATGAGCATTCAGACTGGGAAAGACATAGTGATAGAGCAGAGACCGGAGGAAGAGATTACGGAGATGTGGTACAGCAAACGTATGGCACCTGAGGGAGTGAAAGTGTATAACCCGGCGTTTGACGTGACGAGTCATGAGCTGATTGCTGGGATAGTTACGGAACACGGAATAGCTCGTCCGCCGTATAATGAGAGCCTCCATGATATTTTTATCCAGAAAGGAAAATAACTTCTATGTGGAAAACTGCATATCTAGGCTACTCCGAAGAAATGATACACGCACTTCAGAATAGCAATGATTACTCACTTGAACATGTCGTAGGCGTAAAAGGAAGACTCTCGGAAAAATATTACTCTGCAATCTCTGAGTACAATATTCCGTTCACAGAGATCACCAGCAAGCAGGAACTCATCAACAACTCTGCAATACTCAACGAGGCTGATATAATCATCATGCACAAGTTCGAGTTCATCATCCCGCAAAGCCTGTTAGCCCAACACAGATTCTTCAACCTTCACGGCGGCGACCTCAACACAAACCGCGGCGCACATTCCACAGTATGGTCGATCCTGCTTCAGGAAGAAAAAACATGCTTATCCTGCTACGAACTTTTACGTACTGGGGGGGGGGGCATTGATGAAGGAATGTTAATCGACACTTACCCTGTCGAAATCACCAACACCGATAACCCCAAATCTCTCAACGCAAAATTATCCGAAGGCATTCCCGCACTTTTGGCCTCCATGAATGAATACCTGCTCGGCAAACGAAAAGGTGTACTCACTCAAGGAGGAACTTACAGGCGCAAAATCGAGAAACAGGACTTCACGATAAGCCTTCGGGAAGATTCACTGGACACAATCAGGGCTAAAGTGCTTTCACAGCAATCATATTTCGGGGCTGTTGTACTGCATGACGGCCAAGAACTCAGAACAAAAAGCTATGACTTCACCGATGACACAGGCAGAACAGTAATTTTTGCTGACGACAAGGTGATTATCCGTGAAGGCTCGGCGAAAATGACACTGTATTTCTAGAGAGACAGCAGCGACACTAAATACTCCCCGCTCTTCTTCTCCGGAGCAAATCCCGTGAGGCGGGCTACATATTTTCCGAGTATGTCCGTCTCAAGATTTATCATGCTCCCAGCCCGAAGTCTCCCCAGTGTCGTAGCCTCCAACGTCGCAGGTATCAGCCCCACAGAAAAACTCTCACTCCCAGCATCTATCACCGTCAAACTCACGCCGTCAACAGCTACGCTTCCCTTCTCCACTATCCCACGCAAAAGCTCCCTGTTCTCCGGAATGAATACAGCCTCCTTCGTTTCCGTCCCGCGAATTTCCGACAACCTCGCCACTCCGTCCACATGCCCCAGCACCAAATGCCCGTCCAGCCTGTCAGTGAGTCGCATAGCCCGCTCAAGATTCACCGGAGTCCCCGCACGCATCCCACGCCCGAACCACGTACGACTCCACGTCTCGCGCATCATCTCCACCTCAAAGCTGCGAGAGTCCTTCGCCGTCACAGTCAGACATGCCCCGCTCACACTCACTGACTGCCCAATCACCAATTCACCCGAAAAATCCGCATCTATCTTCAGCGCGTAATATGCTCCCTTCTGGTGAAAGCTCCTCACTACTCCTAACGATTCTATAAGTCCGGTGAACATGTCAATCTTCCCTCCAGTAATATATCTTCGCCGCAAACTGTACTCTTCATGCTCGACAACTTCAACGCATCACTCACTGCACCAAATCCCGCACATATCTCTATGCCGCTGCCCTCACCGAGTATTCTCGGAGACACGAACACTTTCACGTAGTCAGCCAGCCCCTCACGCAAAAAACTGCTAATCACTTTTGCGCCTCCCTCAACCATAAGGGTATTCACTCCATGCCGCGCAAGGTAATCTAGTGCTTCGTGAAGGTCTATGCTCCCGTTTTTCGCGGGCAGTGTTACAGCTTCGGGACGTGATGAAGATTCTGCTGTGAGTATCACACATTTTCCGTCAGTGCCGATAAGTTTTGCAGCCTCAGGAGTCTTCAGCCCAGTATCCAGCACCACACGCAACGGATTCATCCCCGCAACATTCCGCACAGTCAACTCCGGATCATCCGCCAAAACCGTCCCGACTCCCACAAGCACAGCGTCATTCTCCGCACGGATAGCGTGTGCCAACGTCCGGGCCTCGATTCCTGTGAGCCACTTGCTGCTGCCATTCGCGAGGCACATTCTGCCGTCAAGGGACACCGCCATTTTCACCGTCACGAACGGACGAGAATACTTCTGCACGAACACAAAGCCCCTGTTGAGAAATTTTGCCTCAGCCTCGAACTCCGGAAGCTCTGTTACCCTGATTCCTGCTCTCGTGAGAATCTCTATGCCTCTGCCGTCAACTTTGGGATTCGGGTCACGCATGGCTATCACTACCTCAGAGATGCCCTCGTCCACGAGTCTGTTTGCGCACGGAGGAGTCTTCCCCCAGTGTGAACACGGCTCTAGAGTCACGTACACTGTGGAGCCTCGTACGTCCTCGTGATGAGTCTGCGCGTCAGTGAGTGCCTCGATTTCGGCGTGAGGGTGTCCGTATTCGTGATGCCAGCCTTCGCCGATTATGCGGCCGTCTTTGACGATGACACAGCCCACCATTGGATTCGGTGATGTCCTGCGCAAGCCCCTAACTGCAAGCTCCAAAGCCAGCTTCATGTATACTGCGTGTGAAATTTTGAGTCCCTCCAGTGAAAGTTTTTGACGTT
>JAFTBT010000080.1 GCA_017455085.1 Synergistaceae bacterium | reverse complement strand
GCAATTATGCAGTTCGGTTTTGACACCTACAAGCAGCACGACAGGAACGTTACCCCCAATAACTTCTGGCAGACATGGCACACTTCAGTCTATGACCTCGCGAACAGAACCCTCCGCCTGAACATTCAGGAGGATTACACGAAGCATTACGACTTCACGCTGAATGGCATAGCAGAAAATGCTCCCGACTATTCCCAAAAATCAAGCTGGTACAAGATTCCGGAGATCACTAAGGACGTTGATACGTTCTTCATCTATCCGACTGAGTACATGGGCTTCAACGAGGGAGACCCGGATTATGCCCCGTTCGACAACGCAGAGATGAGAGAGGGTGCAGCGGCGTGCTACATGATGCAGGCAAGCGCATACGAGGACTCCACAAACGTATTCATGCCGTACTACAGGCAGGCCAGCTTGAAACACGCAGGGGAAATCTGGAGTAAGGGCGTAGACAGGGACGAAGTATTTTCCGGAATACCCTACAGCGACATAACTTCAGCACTGGATTACTACTTCATGCACTACAACAACGGCAGGCCCTTCATCATTGCAGGACACAGCCAGGGCTCAGCAATCACTAGGCTCGTCCTCAAGAAGTATTTTGCGGAACACCCAGACTACTACGCAAGAATGATAGCTGCTTACGTCATAGGGTACTCCGTCACGAAAGATGACCTCAAAGAATTTCCGCACCTCAAATTCGCAACTGGTGAGACAGATACAGGAGTAATCATCAGCTGGAACACTGAGGGCAGGAAAAATGTCGAGGGCAACGTCACGACCGGTGTGCTGCTTCCGGGAGCAATGAGCATTAACCCCCTGAACTGGAGACTCGATGACACGTATGCTCCTGCAAGCGAGAATCTCGGCTCGTTCGTGGTGAACAAGAATACCGGCAAACTTGAGATCACTGACGTAGGTGCTGACGCGCAGGTTGTCCCGGAACGCGGAACACTCGTGACGAACGCTGCACTTGAGCCGATGCCTGAGGAGTTAGCAAAAATTGCAGTCGATTTCTTCGGACCGGACGGCAGACACGAAAGCGATTACTCATTCTACTACAGCAACATCAAGGCAAACGCAGCTAAACGTATCGCAGCCTACATGCAGCACAAATAACTCTGCGAAAATTTGACGATGGGCATGTTCAGCAATACACTTTTTCCACATTCACACCCACACCAAAGGAGGAATTTCTACACATGCTCATCACCACTTTCAACGTCAATTCTGTCCGCTCCAGACTCCCGATTCTGACGCGCTGGCTTCAGGAAAATCACCCCTCACTCCTCTTCATGCAGGAGACAAAAACACAGGACTCCTCATTCCCATCACTGGCCTTCTCTGAACTCGGATATACCAGCTATTTTTGCGGCGAAAAGTCCTACAATGGTGTCGCTGTCCTCGTCAAAAACTCCATCACAGATATTCACGTATCTTTCGGTTTCGACAATGGGGAATATTCCTCACGAGTCCTAACTCTCCGGCACAAGGGGCTGACTATACTCAACACATACGTCCCTCAAGGCAAAGAACTGGACTCCCCGAGCTACACAGAGAAAAAATACTTTCTTGGCCGCGTCAGGAAAATCATAGAGCGAGAATCTTCCGGTATGTTGTTTCTATGGCTGGGGGACCTCAACGTTGCGCCTGAACCCATAGACGTTGCCCATCCAGAGACGAAAAAGCATCATGTATGTTTCTGCGATGAGATACGTGACATTTTCAGGGATGTATCTTCAGGACTCACAGACTTACTCCGGAAATTCCACACTTCCCCTAACGTCTACACCTTCTACGATTACAGAGTCAAGGATGCCATAACACGCAATCTCGGCTGGAGAATAGACCACATGCTCGCGTCTGAGTCTCTGGCTGATTTGGCGGTGAGGTGCTGGCTCGACATTGCACCAAGAACGTGGGAAAAACCATCTGACCATTTGCCGCTGAGTGCAGAGTTTCGGGAGGAACTCTAGCGATGGACTTCCGGCTCTTGAGGTATTTCCTTGCCGTCGCTGAAGAATGCAGCGTCACACGCGCCGCATCACGACTGCACATCACTCAGCCGTCACTTTCCAGACAGCTCGCTCAGCTCGAACAGGACTTGGGCAAAAAACTCTACTCCAGAGAAAGCTACGGGATACGCCTCACAGAAGAAGGCTTATTGCTCAAGAAACGCGCTCAGGAGATTCTTGCTCTGGAGGCAAAAACACGCGAAGAACTCTCGGAATCAGACGGCACTATCTCCGGCACTGTCTACATCGGCGCAGGTGAGACCGCAGGCATAAAGCATATAGCCAAAATTCTCCGAAGGCTGAAACAGGATTTTCCGCGCATAACTTACAGGATGATCAGTGCTGACGCTGAAGATACCGCTGACAAGCTCGATAAAGGCCTGATAGATTTCGGGGTGTTCGTTGGGAAAGTGAACCTGCATAAGTATGACTGCATAACTCTGCCGGATTCTGACCGTTGGGGCTTGATTGTGAGGGAAGATGACGAACTTGCGGGACATGAGTATATTTCTCCGGAGGGGCTGCGCGGAAGAGAGCTGCTGTTTTCGCATCAGGCAGTAACTCAAGGGGAATTTTCCGGGTGGCTGGGGTATAGTGCTGATGAACTGAGGATTGTCGGTACGCATAACTTGGCCTATAACGCGTCAGTGATGGTGCGTGAAGGATTGGGAGTGCTGCTGACGATTGAGGGCATAGTGAGCAGTGAGGGGCTGAAGTTCATACCGTTGAGGCCGGAGATATTTGCGGGTCTGGTGTTGGCGTGGAGGAAGGGAGCTGTGTTCTCGAAAGCGGCAGTGAAGTTTTTGGAGCTTGCTGGGAAAATAGGGGAGCTTTAAGGTATTTTTGTCGCATATGTTTAGTATAATTCATACCAACATCAACACTTGAAACCTTTTTAGGAGGCTGACTAACAGCTAACAAAAACTTATAAATAGTTGTCAATATCGGGGAATTTAGTAAGTTTCTCGTTGTCTTATAATCAACAACAGGAGGTGAGGGCAATGTTTAAGACAATCCGAGTAATGCTAATCCCGAATAATCATCAGGCTACGAGGCTGTTTCAGTTCGCAGGCACAGCTAGGTTTGCGTTCAACTGGGCGTTAGCGACTGAGAATAAAAACTTTGAGGCT